>JAYVRS010000295.1:0-2168 GCA_043776185.1 Bryobacteraceae bacterium
GCCTCCATTCGCCGGACGATCCCGCGCGGTGAAGTCGATACGATTTTGGACAACATCGGTTTGCCCATCATCGGCTTGAACTTGGCCTACTCGGACAGCAATACCATTGGGCGTTCGGACGGCGAAATCCTGATCTCGCTCCACAAAGAACATGGGCCCACCGCCATCTATGTGCGCGATTTACGCCGAAAACTACGTGACGAGTTCCCCGACTGCGAGTTCTTCTTCCAGCCCGCCGACATGACCGGGCAAATCTTGAACTTCGGCTTGCCTGCCCCGATCGACATCCAAATTACCTCGCGCAACACGCGCGCCGCCTTGCCCTTCGCGCGCGAAATTGAGCGGCGCGTGGCCGCCATTCCCGGCGCGGTGGACGTCCACCTGCATCAAGTGACGGACGCGCCCGACCTTAAAGTGACCGTCGACCGCACCAAGGCCGAAATGGTGGGCCTCACCCAACGCGATGTCGCTAATGCTCTGCTGGTTACGCTGAGCTCTTCGGGCCAAACCTCGCCCAACTATTGGATCGACCCCACGAACGGCGTCAGCTACGGCATCGCCGTGCAAGCGCCGCCGGTGCGCTTGCAGACCTTTGACGACATCGCCAACACGCCGATTTCCGGCCCCGGCGGGGCCACCCCGCAACTCTTGCGCAACCTGGCCACGATGGAGCGCGGACAATCCTGGGCGGTGACGAACCATTGGAATGTCCAGCCGGTGTTGAACGTCTACGCGGGCGTCGAAGGGCGCGATCTGGGCGGCGTAGCGGGCGACGTCGACAAGATCGTGAACGAATTGCGCAAGAAGCTCCCCCGCGGCATGTTGATCGACGTACGCGGCCAAGTGGAGACCATGAACTCATCCTTCCTCCGCCTGGGGGCCGGGTTGATCTTTGCCATCGTTCTGGTTTACTTACTGATGGTGGTGAACTTTCAATCCTGGCTCGACCCGTTCATTATTCTGATGGCCCTGCCCGGGGCGCTCTCGGGCATCATCTGGATGCTGTTCCTATCGCAAACCACCTTTAGTGTGCCGTCTCTCATGGGTGCCATCATGTCGATCGGCGTCGCCACGGCCAATTCGATTCTGCTGATCACCTTCGCCAACGATCAGCGCGAGTTGGGTCTCAATGCCCGGCAAGCGGCGCTCGAAGCCGGCAGCGTGCGCTTGCGTCCGGTGCTGATGACGGCCTTTGCCATGGTGATCGGCATGTTGCCGATGTCGCTGGGTTGGGGCGAGGGTGGCGAGCAGAACGCGCCGCTGGGCCGCGCGGTGATCGGTGGCTTGGTGCTAGCCACGGTGGCCACGCTGTTCCTGGTTCCGGTGACCTACCGTCTGCTGCGAAAACGAGCGCCACGAAGAATTGAGGAGTCAGCCTAGATGAAGCGCATTCTGTTTCTGCTGGTGGTGGTGGCCGCACTCGTAGGCCTGTTCTTTGTGGGCTGGATGCCTCGCCAGCGGCAGATCGATGCCGTGTCCGCCGAGGCCAAGGCGGATAGCAAAGAGATCCCCGTCGTCACGGTGGCATCGGTAAAAGTCACCGAAAAGCCCGCCGACTTACTGCTGCCCGCCACCGTCTCGGCCATCGGCGAAACGCCGGTCTACGCGCGCGCGGAAGGCTACATCGTGAAGCGCTTTGCCGATATTGGCGACTACGTCAAGCAGGGGCAAGTGCTCGTCCAAATTGACTCGCCGGAGCAGGATCAGCAGCTCCGGCAAGCCCGCAGCCGGCTTGATCAATTGAAGGCCTCCCTTGGCCAAGTGCAGGCCCAGACCCAAGTAGCCGAGGCCAACTTGAAGTTGGCCGTGGTGACGGCCAAGCGCCTGCAGCAATTGGTGCAGGAAGGCGTGATGTCGCCGCAGGCGGGCGACGAATCAACCGCCCAACTCGCCGCGCGCCAAGCCGACCGCGCCGTGGCCGACGCCAACGTCAACGTAGCGCGAGAGAACATCAAGGCTCAGGAAGCCGAAGTGCAACGCATCACGGAATTGACCACTTTTCAGAAGGTGACCGCGCCGTTTGATGGGCTAATCACCGTGCGAAACTGCGCCGTGGGAAATCTGATTACGACTGCTTCCCTGCAAGCCGGCCGCGAACTCTTCCGGCTCTCCGACATCAGTACTCTGCGGGTCTTCGTGAACGTGCCGCAGCAAAATATCGACGACGT
>JAYVRS010000296.1:0-7013 GCA_043776185.1 Bryobacteraceae bacterium
GCGCGCCATCGCCGTATTGATCATCTCCTGCCCCTGCGCCATGGGTTTGGCCGTGCCCGCCGCCGTCATGGTCGCCACCGGACGCGGGGCCGTGCTCGGCATCCTCATCCGCGGCGGCGACGCCCTCGAACGCCTCGCCCGTGTGCAGCGCATCGCTTTCGACAAGACCGGCACGCTCACCGTGGGCCGGCCCGCCGTGCAATCCAGCGTTACCGATGAAGTGCTCCGTTGGGCCGCCGCCGTCGAGCGTTACTCCGAACATCCGCTCGCCAAAGGCATCCTCGCAGAGACCCAAAGGCGCGGCATCCCCATCGGCACGGCGGAGCAATTTGCGGCGGTGCCCGGCTGCGGCGTCAGCGGCATCGTCGATGGCCGTTCCGTCGTGGTCGGCAGCCACGAACGGGCTCGCGCGCAGGTCACCTTGGATGGCCAATTGCTCGGCACCATCGACTTTACCGACGCCTTGCGTCCCGAGGCCGTGGCCGCCGTCGCCGCGCTCAAACAACTCGGCCTGGTACCGTCACTCTTGAGTGGCGATCGATCCTCCGCCGTCGAAGAAGTGGCGCGTGCGGTTGGCATCACCGACTTTGCCGCCGGCCTACTGCCCGCCGAAAAGCTCGCCCGCGTTCGCGCCTGGCAGCAAGTGGGCGAAGTGGTCGCCATGGTCGGCGATGGCATCAACGACGCCCCCGCCCTCGCCCAAGCCGACGCCGGAATCGCCATGGGCACCGGAACCGATATTGCGCGCGAGGCCGCCCATGTCACCCTGCTCAGCGGTCACCTCGAGCGGGTCGAACGGGCCATCCGCCTCGGCCGCGCCGCCGTCCGCGTCATGAAGCAGAATCTGTTCTGGGCCATGGTCTACAACACCATCGCCATCCCCGCCGCCGCCTTAGGCCTAATGAACCCCATCGCGGCCAGCGCCGCCATGGCCCTCAGTTCCTTCAGCGTCGTGCTCAACAGCCTCCGCTTACGCCGAGCCGCCTAAAGCTCGTGGTTCCTTTTTAGTCGGTTTCCAACAACGGCTCAAGCGGCAGTAAGTACGGCCCGAACCTGCTCCACCATCCAGTTCATTTCATCTTCGGAAATCACTAGCGGCGGTGCTAAGCGGATGACGAAATCATGAGTCTCTTTGCAGAGTACGCCGCGCTCCATCAAACGCTCGCAATAGGGCCGGGCCGGGGCAGTAAGCTCTAAGCCCACCAGCAGCCCTCGTCCGCGAACTTCGCGCACTATGTCCCCCTCCAGCGGCTTCAAAGACTCCAGTAACTTCAAGCCCAACCCGGCGGCCCGCTCCACCAGACGCTCTTCGCGCAGCACCCTGAGCGCGGCCCTCGCCACCGCACAGCCCAACGGATTGCCACCATAGGTGCTGCCATGGCTGCCCGCCGTGAATAGCTCCATCACCGCGCGCTTTCCGATCACCGCGGAGACCGGATAGAAGCCACCCGAGAGGGCTTTGCCGAGAATGTAGATATCCGGCTCCACCCCCGCGTACTCGCAAGCAAACCAGGCCCCGGTACGACCCAACCCGGTTTGGATTTCGTCGGCCAAAAATAGGACATGGCGCTCGCGGCATAGCTCGGCGGCCGCCTCCAGATAACCGGGCGGCGGCATCACGATCCCGGCCTCGCATTGAATCGGTTCCACCAGAAAGGCGCAGGTCCGTTCGTTGATCGCCGCGCGCAAAGCCTTCAGATCACCGTAGGGAACGCTGACGAAGCCGGGCGTGAACGGCCCAAAGCCCTGCCGGTAGCCCGCTTCCGAAGAGAAGCCCACAATCGTAGTGGTGCGGCCATGGAAGTTGCCGTCGCAAACAATCACCTCGGCTTGGTCGCCCGGAATCTGCTTCACCTGATAGCCCCAGCGGCGCGCCGCCTTGATCGCCGTTTCCACCGCCTCGGCACCCGAGTTCATCGGCAACACTACATCCAGACCGGTCAGCTCCGCCAGCTCGCGGCAGAACAAAGGCAACTGGTCGTTATGAAAGGCGCGCGAGGTCAGCGTCACCCTTTGCGCTTGCTCGATAAAAGCCGCCAGGATCGTCGGATGCGCGTGACCCTGGTTCAAAGCCGAGTAGGCGCTCAAACAGTCCAGATAGCGCTTACCGGCCGTGTCGTAGACCCACACGCCCTGGGCCCGCTCCACCACGATGGGCAAAGGATGGTAATTGTGGGCACCATACTGCTGCTCCATGGCCAGCAATTCGCTTGCTGAATCCGAAGTGGGGGCTAAGACAGTGGCGAAAGTAGACAGAGACATCAACCCGGCGATTCTACCACTACACCAGTGGCGCGCCGGTAAATATCATGTCCACGCGGCGACTGATCTCGGTGAGATGCGCCTTGTCACCCTTGGACAATTCCACGGTCGCCGAGCCCTTGTAGCCAATATCGGCGAAGGCCCGATAGACTTCCGGCCAATCGATTTGGCCCTCGCCCAAGGGGCAGAAGTCCGCCACGCTCTTGCCGCCTGAGGCGGGCGTCGCCTTGAAGCGGAAGTCTTTCAAATGCACCTTGATGATGCGCGGGCCCAGCGTCCGGATCCAGTCCTGCGGAAAGCCGAACAGCACGACATTGCCGACGTCAAAATACGCCCGCACCCAGGGGCTCTTGAACTCGTCGATATAGTGGGCGAACTCGAGCGGGCTGGTGAGAAACTTATTCCAAACCTCCTCCACCGCGATGATCACCTTCGACTCCTGGGCCAGCGGAATCAGCTTGCGGATCTCGGCTTGCGAGCGCTTCCAGGCGTCGGCATAGCTGGTCTTCGCGTCGACCACGGCTGGCACCAGCAGCACGGTTTGGGCCCCCCACAGCTTCGCATTGCGAATGCTGGTCTCCATGCCGGCCCGGCACTTGGCCACCACTTCCGGGTCGCCCGAAGAGAGTGGGAACTTCCAATGATCCGAGTTCATCACCGAATGGATGGGGACCTTGGCTAATTCAGAAGCTTTGCGAATCTCTTCAGCGATGGCCAGATCGGAAACCGTGTAGGCTTCCACTTGTTCAAAGCCACAGTCGGCGGCCAGTTGGAAACGGTCCTGAAAGCTCAGCTCCGTGGGTAACATGGAGAGCAGCACGGCTTTCTTGATGGGCAGGCGGGGAGCGGCGGAGAGGGCCGGGGCGGCCAAGGCAGAGGCAAGTAGGGTGCGGCGAGTCATTTCGCCTTGATTGTATCGTGCTGGACAGGCCTCCAATGGACAGGCGATTGCCTAGCCGTGCCTAGCCCGCCGCGCGAGCGGCGGGGCACATTCTCCAGTTACCCCGTTCCAAGTTTCCACCTAAGTGAATAAACACAGGCCATAGATCGATCTCCAGTCAATCGGAAATCGCATCCGCTGACGACTGCACCACTGAAATCTATCGCGGGTTGAAGCTCTCGCTACGGGAACGGTCTGGGTCGGGCGGAAGGTGCCCCGCCGCTGGCGCAGCGGGCTGGAATGACGCATTCGATCAGTACTTCTTCAAGTGGTCAAAGCACTTAGATAAGGTTCGGGATCTTGATGATCTTCTTCTGAATGGCGTATTGCACCAGCTGCGCTTTGTTGTGAATGTCGAGTTTGCGCATCAGGTTGAACTTGTGTGCTTCGACGGTCTTGACGCTCAGGTTCAAATCGCAGGCGATCTCTTTCACGGAATTGCCTTCGGCAAGCAGCTTCAGAACTTCGCGTTCGCGAGTGGTGAGGGTGGCAAAGCGGGGCAAGCGATTGGCGCTCTTGATGCGCGTGCGGAAGTCATCCACCAGTTGCGATAGCATGCGCGGGCTAAGGTAACTGCCGCCGCGGCAAATGTCGCGGATGGCGGCAATCAGCTGTTGCGAAGGGCTATCCTTCAGCACGTAGCCGCTGGCGCCCACTTCCATGCCTTCGACGAGGTAGTCTTCGTCGTCGTACATAGTCAACAACAGCACCTTGGTTTCGGGGCGGTTCTTCTTGATCTGCCGCGTCGCTTCAAAGCTCGACAGTCCGGGCATGCCGATGTCCATCAGGACCAGATCGGGGCGGGATTCTGCGGCCTTGTCGACGGAATCGCCACCATTGGCGGCCTCGGCAACAATCTCCATGTCCGCTTCGGTGTTGATGAGAGTCTTAATTCCTTGACGGAAGAGGGTATGATCATCCGCCAGTAAAAGTCGAAGTTTGGCCATCTTGTTCTTAATCTCTCTTTCTAAATCGCCCTAAATCACCACACGCCGGCCGTTATCCGGCTAAAGACACGGAATCACGAGGCCCCAAGCCGACCGATTCGGCCCGGCCACCAGACCCTAAGCCCACCGGCCCCCCGGAAGTGGGCGACTCCCTCGGAATGGGAATCTCGATCCGGATCCGCGTACCACTCAGGCTCGAGTTCCACAGGTCGTGGGGATCCAGCGCCCGCCGCTTTTGAGCTTTGCCGTTCGTTGCCGCCTTAGCGGCTGGGCGCCGGCGGCTCTCCACAATGCACTCGCCACCCAGCAAGGCCACACGTTCGCGTAAGCCGGCTAATCCGTAGGAGTCGCGCTTCTGAAACGCTTCTTCCACACTGAATCCAATGCCGTCATCTTCGACACTCAACTGTAGTAGTTGATCGGCAGACTGCACCGAAATGTTTACGTTTTCGGCATTGGAATGTTTGCCGATATTGTTGATGCACTCCTGCACCAAGCGATAAACGATGCTCTCGGTTTGCTTCGGCACCGGACCCAACCGGCCCGTCCGCAAGTAGATCTGCGCGCCATGCGCCCGTTGAAAGCGACTGGCCAATTGGCGCAAACCGGGCGCCAGACCCAGTTGCTCCAGCACCGCTGGGCTCAACGCCGCAATCAACCGCCGAATCTCGAGAATGGTGCTCTCGGTCATCTCGCGGACTTCCTTGATCTTGCGCGTGCCCACGGCGACTTCGGCCGGCGACTTGGCGTTTTCCAGCACCTTCTCCGCCATCTCCAGTTGCAGACGAATGCACAACATCGATTGGCCGGTTTCGTCGTGCAGTTCGCGGCTGATGCGGCGGCGCTCCACTTCCTCCACCTGCAACATCCGCGAAGCCAACTGCCGCACCTGCTCTTCGCTCTCGGCCAGGTCCTGCATCAGCTTAACTTTCTCCGCGCCCAACAGACAGCGTTCCGCCACCAGGGCCAACAGGTCCTGCTCCCGCGGTAGCCATTCGTAAGGCTTTCGAAAACCGAACTGCATCACGCCAGCCAAGTGCCGGCCGTTCACCAGCGGCATCGACCAGCAAGTCTCATAGCGCTCATTCCAGGCCGCATCTAAAGCTCCGAGGCTCTTTGAGCGCGGCGCGGAGATGGCGCAAAATGGCTTGCCCAGTTGCTTGCGAGACTTGGGCTGGGAGGCCACCGGCAGCGCGCCATCCGTTTGCGGCAGCCATCGGTCATTCGCTTCATCGAAGAGATACACCTCGGCCGTATCGGCGCGGCAATAACTAGCCAACACCGCCAACGAGCCGCCCAACAAATCCTTGAGGCTGCGCGATTCGATCTCGATATGGAACAGCTCACCGTGGGCCGCCGTTTCGGCCTCCCGCACGTGGAAATACGAGTTATTCAGCGTCAGCACGACACAGAAATGAATCTGTTCGCGCGCCCAACCATAGCGCGCTGCCGATGCGCCCAGGGCCTCTTCCAAAAGGTGATCGTATTCGGCCAACGCCTTCATCACCAGACTCGGATGCAGGTTCAACTTCGCCAAACGGCGGCCGTTGTATTCCACTTGTTCCAGGAACGCGAACAGCGGTCTTTCGCCCTCCGCCTGCACGAATTGTAGCGCCGCCCCTAGCGTGATGAACGCCAGCGCCCGCTGTTGCTTCGCATCGTGGTTCGCCCCTTCCAGACGCTCCAAATACTGCTGCTCAATCGACTCCAGCTTCCCGGCCAACGCCCGCGCCAGCTTTTCCATTTGGCTCAGCAACTGATCCGTCAACACATGGGCGGCATCGGCCAGCACCGGAGACGTGGAACGCATCGCAACTAAGTTCGGACCTCGCACTTAGAATCAGATCGGTTCGCTAAGGTCAAGTCTTTAGGCTGGGGACACACCTTTTGGGGGATTGTGAGTAAGTAATGCTACCCCCATGCCCATCAATAGGGGTGGGCTAAACGTCGTACTGCCCACCAGCGCGTTAATTACTGCTTCAAGCGCGCGACCACTTCCGTCTGGTTCGCTGAAATCGCCAGGTCAAGCGGCGTTTGCCCCGCCCGATTCTTACGACGTCGATCCGCCCCATGCTCAAGCAACAGCTCCACCATCGGCAAACGGCCCCAACTCGCCGCCAGATGCAGTGGCGTCGCGCCTTCCTGGTCCGGCACATCCACTGGCGCGCCCCGGTCCATCAGCAAAGCCGCCGTACTCACTTGCCCGGCCAATGCCGCGTCATGCAACGCACTAGCCCCCACCGCGTTACGCCCATCGAGACGAGCTCCATGCGCCAGCAGCAGCAAGGCGATGTCCCGATGGCCCTTCAGCGCCGCGTCATGCAACAGCGTCGAGCCCGAACTCGTCCGCGAATCGGCCCGCGCCCCCCGGTCCAGCAGCAGCGTCACAATTTCGCCCTGCCCCCGCAACACCGCCTGCTCCAGTTGCTTCAAACCGTCGTTGCCCCCGGACCCGGTAATCTTGGCTCCCCGCTGAATCAACAGATCCACCACGCGCGTGTGCTGATGGCGGATGGCTTCGTCAAGCGACGTCGAACCGGAGAGGTCTTTGGCCTGCAAGTCCGCTCCCGCATCCAACAGCAAGGCCACGATCTCCGTATGGCCCTTCACGCTTGCCTCATGCAAAGGCGTCGACCCCGACTCCGTATTTCTCACCCGCGCGCTCGCCCCCCGCTTCAGCAGCAGCTGGACCACCGCCACATGGCCCCGCCAAGCCGCTTCATCCAGCGGCGTCGAGCCACTCGCATCGGCCACATTCACCGGCACCCCGCCATTCAACAGCAGCAATGCAATCTCCAAGTGGCCGCGGCTGGCCGCCAAATGCAAGGCCGTCGAGCCAGACCGGTAACGCTGCTTCGGATTCG
>JAYVRS010000297.1:0-2167 GCA_043776185.1 Bryobacteraceae bacterium
GCCACGGAAAACAAGGGACTCGACTTCAAGTCCGCCTCGGCCGCGCAGGACGCCATTGTGATTGAGCAACTGGGGGCACTGCACATCTACGACTTGAAAAGCGGGAAGTTGAGTCCGCTGAAAGTGACGGTGTCGGCGGATGTGGCCGCGGTTCGCCCACGCTTTGAGAAAATTGGCGCTCGCCTCACCAAGGGCAGCATTTCGCCCACCGGCGCCCGAGCGGCCTTCGAAGGCCGCGGCGAGATTTTGACGGTGCCCGCCGAAAAGGGCGACGTCCGCAACCTGACGAATAGCTCCGGCGCGATGGATCGTGACCCGGCCTGGTCGCCCAACGGCTTGTCCATCGCCTATTTCTCCGACGCGGCCGGCGAGTACGATCTGCACATCAAACAGCAGGATGGCCGCGGCGAAGTGAAGCGCATCCGCATTGAGGAAAAGCCCACTTTCTACAGCAACCCCGTTTGGTCGCCGGACTCGAAGAAGATCGCCTTTACGGATGTTCACCTGAATTTTTGGACGGTGGATCTGGAATCCTCCCAGGCCACCAAGATCGACAAGGATCGCCTTCTAGGGCGGCCGTTGACGCCGGCGTGGTCGCCCGATTCGAAGTGGCTTGCCTATTCGAAATCGTTGCGCAATCACCTAGGCGCCATCTTCCTCTATGATCTCGCCGCCGCCAAGAGCCAGCAGGTTACCGACGGCATGAGCGATGCGCGGCATCCAGTTTGGGATCGCGACGGCAAGTATCTGTACTTCTCGTCGTCCACCGACTCTGGGCGCACTCTTCAGCCCGACATACAGTCCAGCAGCCTCACCACCACGGGCAGCCTCTACCTGATCGTGCTGGCGAAGGCCGACCCTTCGCCGTTCGCGCCAGAGAGCGACGAGGAGAAGGTGGCTCCCGAACCAGCCAAGCCCGGCGCCGCCAAACCTACTGGCGCGCCGGCGCCAAAAGTGGCGGAGGTGAAGATCGACTTCGACAATATCCTGCAGCGCGTGCTGGCCATCCCCATGCCGCCTCGCCGCTACGTCGCGCTCGGGGCCGGCAAAGCCGGCAACCTCTTTGCGGTCGAAGCCCCCGCCGGAAGCGGCTTTGCCGGGCCTGCGGGGCTCGTGGTCCACCGCTTTGACTTGAAAGAACGCCGCAGCGATATGCCCTTCACCGGAGTGACTTTTTTTCAGGTAGCCCACAACGGCGAGAAGGCTCTCTACCGGCAAGGCCCCAACTGGTTTATCGGGGTCATTCGGCCGTTGCCGCCGCGTAATGCTCCTCCGATTCCTCCGCCCGCCACGCCCGTCACGCCGCTCAAGACGGCCGACATGGAGATCCGCATTGACCCGCGCGAGGAGTGGGCGCAGATGTATCGCGACGCTTGGCGGATTCAACGCGAGTTTTTCTACGATCCCGGTTTGCATGGCGTCAACGTCAGCGATTTCCAAGCCAAGTACCGCAAGTTTCTGACCAACCTTTCTTCACGCCGCGACCTGAATTACCTGATGCAGGACATGATGGGGGAAGTGAGCGTCGGACATCTCTTCGTGGCGGGTGGCGACGAGCCGGAGGTGAAGTCCGTGGCCACTGGGCTGCTCGGCGCGGACTATGAGGTGTCGGGTAGCCGTTATCGCATCCGCCGAATTTTCAATGGCGAGAACTGGAACCCGGGGCTGGTGGCGCCGCTTACCCAGCCCGGCGTCAACGTGAATGCGGGCGACTACCTGCTGGCGGTGGACGGCCGCGATGTCACCACCAAGGACAGTGTTTACGGCTTCTTTGAAGGCAAGGCCGGCAAACAGGTGGTGATCCGCGTGGGCCCCAATGCCGATGGCGCAGGTGCGCGCGACGTTACCGTGGTCCCCATCGCCTCCGAAGCGCGGCTGCGCAATCTGGCCTGGATCGAAGGCAACCGCCGCAAGGTGGAGCAGGCGACCCAGGGGCGCGCCGCCTATATCTACATGCCGGACACTTCGTTCGGCGGGCTCACCAGCTTTAACCGCTACTTCTACGCGCAGGTGGGCAAAGAGGCGGCGCTGGTCGACGAACGTTACAACGGCGGCGGGGCACTCGCCACCGACATTGTCGAAGTGCTGACCCGCAAGCCTTTGAGCCGGGTGGCGACGCGCGATGGGGAGGACGAACTGCAACCGCAAGGCGCCATCTATGGGCCCA
>JAYVRS010000298.1:0-7012 GCA_043776185.1 Bryobacteraceae bacterium
GACGCAAAACTCGAGGCCAGAATGGTTCGCTATTCCTTTCCTGTAGGGCTCTTTCATCCCCTACCACATGCCGGTTTATCCCGGCGCACTGCCAGGCACATTCAGGAATCATCATTCTTCGCACGAGAGCTCAGGACAAAGGCACGCTCCTGATCATCATTCGCCGGCTAATTCCGGTCTTTGGCAAAGGTCGCCGCAGCGGCAACTTTGGATCGTCGAGAGCGACCGGATTCGGGTTCGGGAATAGCCGCCCCCTTCGCCGACCGCATCGTCCACATGCGCGACGGCCGCGTCGTCCCCGCCAGCTAAAAACAGCGCTAGAATAATAGCATGAGCAATCAGACTGTCGAACTGCTCGGAGCCTTTGAGGCGTTGCCCACTGCGGATCGCCAGTATTTTGCCGTCGAGGTCCTTCGACGTTCTCACGCAGACCAATATGAACCAAGGTCCAGCTACCTCGGAACCTTCCTTCCGGTTGTGGCGCACACGTTGGCCGTATTTGGCGATGAAACCAAAGCGGGGCATTGGCTGGCAACTCCCTTGCCGTTCTTCCATGATCGTTCCCCGGCCGAGATCCTACAGGAGCCCGGTGGCATCGACTTGGTGGAACAGACGCTCACCCGAATCGAACACAACATTCCCTCCTGATGCCTACGCGCGTCTACCGGATCTGCCGGTCACGCTGGATAGCTCTGGATGGAGAGGGCGCGAGGCGAGGGGGCGGACGTTGGAACTCACCAGGCCGGGCCGTCGTTTACATGGCCTCCAGTATTCCCCTGGCGGTTCTCGAAAATCTCGTCCACCTGGTCCGTCAGGACTTCCCCAAAGGCTATGTCGTGGTGAGCGCGGTGATCCCGGAAGATTTGGAAATCCTGAGCCTTGCCGACGACGCCAAGCCGCCGGAGGCCGGAGATGAATGGTTCGATTCTCAAGCTTCAGCGGTACTCCGCGTCAGTTCGGTGGTGGTTTCAGGCGAATCGAACTTCCTCCTGAATCCCGCCCATCCCGATTTTGAGCGAATCGTGGTGGAGCCGGCGAGGCCCTTCGAGTTTGATCCTCGACTCTTCGGTTAGCGCGCAAACAGCCGCAGACCCTGTCCGATCAAGGCCGCACCCAGGGCACCGGCAAATGCCGGGCCAAAGACCGGGGCGGCGCGGTGGACGGCGTGGTAGCCGAGGAAGAGAAAACCGCCGCCCGTCAGCGCGAGAAGACCTTGCAGCAACCCTGGCGCGATGAACGGACTGGCGTAGCCGGCCGCGGCGATCCCCAGCCAGGTGACCAATTGGAAGCCGCCACTGGCTAAGATCGCTTTAGTATCGCTTTTCAAAGCCGTGCGCAGCATGACGCCCAGCGCCAACCCCTCCGGAATCTTGTGCAGTATGATGCCCGCGATGACGCCCGCCGACATCTGCCGCTGGGCTTCGACGAGCGAAGCTTGGATCAACCAGCCGTCCAGAAAACAGTGGGCGGCCGCGGCGAGCAAGAGCACCGTGGATACCGCATGAGAGCAGGTAGAACATACCGGCTGCACGTATCGGTCAATCAGGAATAACAGGGCGAACCCGCCGGTGAGCCAAGCCAAGGCCGCTGACCAACTCGAAGTGGTGGCGACGTCCGGCAGGATCCAGAAGGTGGCAATACCGATCAGCAACCCGCCGTTCAACGAGGCCAGACGGCGCGCGATGGTCGGAAGGCTTCCGAGCCAAACGCCGAGAAAGGTGAAGATCAACGCAGACCACAACACATCCGTTAGTATAGCGCATCTGATAATGCACTATCTATACCGTCACCAACAGGGGGCTGAAAAAAGCCAGCAACATCCGGCGCGGGCGCCGCGCGCCGGCCACCCCATCGCCATAGCTACGTCTGGCGGCCCGGTTACTGGAGATAGGCTAAGTAAGACTTTGCATGACGTGCGCTGACTCGCGCCCAAAACGGCGTTGCAGTTGGCGCACGTACGGCAAGGCCAACCAGCCGGCAAGGTGCGCGGGGCGGGAATACGAGCGGACCCGAAACCGCACTTCGCCACTGGGAAGCCACTCCACTTCAAAGCGCTCTTCGCCGCACTCGTCGTGCCCCTTCAAAGTACGAATAGCGAAGCTCGCGTAGCGATCTTGCTGCTCCACCGCGATGATCCTACTGGGTTGCAGCGACCAGAAACCGAGGTGCGACACCTTGGCCACCACCACCTGCCCGGCTTCCGGTTCGGTCGACGTCAACAGAAAATCGCACCAACCCAGCTGTGCCATGCGCCACCGCCGCAACGCGGTGCTGGCCGCCCGCCAACAGGCCTCGCGCTGTCCAAGCCGCACGTCGGTGTGGTTGCGAAAGAAGCCGGCCGGCGGCTGGTCGATCGTGGCCGCCCCGGCTTCGTAGTTGAAGCTCGCGCCCTGGGCGTCGCGCAACGTACTGGCAATCAAAGCCGCGTCTGGGCAGCCCCACATCATCATCTTAGTGGCCGTACTTCAGTTCGCCCGCGGGAATCGGGATGTCCAGCTGATTGTGTTTCAGCGGCAACGGACACGTCGCGTAGGGCGTGAATACGCAGGGCGGGTTGTAGACCTTGTTGAAGTCGATGACCACGTTGCCGTCCTTGGGCATATCGGCGTACAGGTAGCGCCCCGCCCCGTAGGTCTGCTTGCCGGCCGTCTTGTCCTTAAAAATAAAGAAAAGCTGGCCGTCGGCCAGCACCGGCTCCAGCCGATGAGTCCGGCCGTTTAAGGTGAACTCGGTGACGCCGATTGCTTTGTGCTCTTCCAGTTCGTTCACCATGTTCGGGATGCGCACGACGCGCTCCGGCTGGGGGATAAACTTGGCCACGACGCGGTAATTGGCCTGCACCGGAAACCAGGTTTTGTGCGTAAACTCGCGGCGCAGCTGGCTGTTCTTGTCGCGCATGCGAATGCCGATCTTGGTGCCTCGATCGATCACCAACAGGCTGACGTCACCCAACACGAGCACGTCTTCCTTCGCTTCGGCATCGTTCACCAGAGAGTCCAGCTTGGTGACTGGTTTGCCATTGAGGGTTACCGCAACCCCTTTGGTCACTTCGACGCCGATGCGCTTGCCGGTGCGGATAAAAGTGCCGGCGCGGGGGGCGACTCCGGCAGGCAGCACCAGGTCATTGCCGGGCGCCGAGCCGAAGGTGCTGCGCCCTTCTTTGAGCCAAAAGAGCCCCGAAACCGTCAGCCAGCCGGTGTCCGACTTGAGCTTGGCCTCCGATTCGATGCGCCATTTTTCGATGGACGCCGTGTAGTCCTTTATACTCAGGGAGTCGGCACCGGAGAGAAAAGTGATGGCAAAAAGATACACCGCAATCCATATCGGCTTCATGGTGATTCCAATTATAGCGCGTGCTCAAGAGGAAGCGCCGAAGTCACTCGAGACCATGGAAGCCCGAGTGGAGCGAGTATCGGCGAAGCATGTCTTTACCGAAGGCCCGGTGTGGATTCCGGAGGGCTACCTGCTTTTCAGCGACGTGCCGAACGACCTGGTGAACAAGTTTGTGCCGGGCAAAGGCAGCACTCCCTGGCGGGAGAAATCGAATGGTACGAATGGCAATGCGGTGGATGCCGAGGGCCAACTTTATTCCTGCGAGAGCCGCGCCCGGCGGGTGGTGCGCACTAATTTGAAGACCGGGAAACAGGAAGTGATTGCTGAGCGTTTCGAGGGCAAACGCTTCAATGCTCCGAATGATATCTGCGTCCGCAAGGACCACAATGTTTACTTTACTGACCCGGCCTTTGGACAGCAGGCTGACGGCCGCGAAATGGACTATTACGGCGTTTATCGTGTAAGTCCCAAAAACGAATTGACGCTGGTCGCCAGGCCCACCGGGCGGCCTAACGGCATCACGCTTTCGCCCAATGGCCGTTTGTTGTATGTCGCTAACTCCGATGACCGATCCATTCTGGTTTACGACGTGGATCGGGCGGGGGCCACGAGCAACGAGCGCGTATTTGTCTCGGGAATTACCGGCGTACCCGACGGCATCCGCACGGACGAAAAGGGAAACCTCTATGTTACTTGCGAAGATGTCGCGATCTATTCGCCGCAAGGTAAGTTACTCAGGAACCTGAAGATGCCGGAGACGCCGCGTAACCTGGCTTTTGGCGACGGAGACCTTCAAACGCTCTACGTTACGGCCTATACCAGCGTTTATCGGGTCCGTTTGCCGTTCAGAGGGGCGACTTACTAACTCTCTATGAGGGATCCTCGCAGGTTTTTTATTGACAATGAAGGCGGGCCGGAGGCCCACCCCACTGGGAGACTCCGTGACTGAGCAGGACCATGACCGCTACTCGCGCCAGATTCTATTTGACGGCATCGGCTTAGCGGGGCAGGAGAAGTTACTCGCCGCGCATGTGACGATCGTGGGTTGCGGGGCCTTGGGGACATACCACGCCGCCGCGCTCGCCCGGGCCGGCATCGGCACGCTGCGCATCATCGACCGCGACTCGATCGAGAGCTCGAACCTCCAACGCCAATGGTTATTTACCGAAGACGACGCGCGCGAAGCGCTGCCGAAAGCGATGGCCGCCGAACGGGCGATCGCCCGGATTAATTCCGGCATTCGCGTCGAAGCCGAAGCGGTGGATCTGACGCCGGCCAATGCCGCTGACTTACTCGCTGGGACCCAATTGATTCTCGATGGCACCGATAACTTCGAGACCCGTTACTTACTCAATGACTATGCCATCGAGCAGGGCTTGCCCTGGATCTATGGCGCCGCCGTGGGCAGCTACGGCTTGACGATGCCGGTGATTCCGGGGCGCACGGCCTGCCTGGCTTGCGTCTATCCGGAGCCGCCGGGCAGCGCGCAGGAGACTTGCGAAACGGCCGGCGTACTGGGCGCGATTACTACCGCCGTGGGCGCGCTGCAGGTGGCCGCCGCCATGAAGATCCTGGTGGGCCAGGAGCCGTTTCTGGGTTTGACGACCATCGACGTCTGGAGCGGACGGATTCGGCAAACGGCACCACCGGTGGCGGATCCGGAATGCTTGTGCTGCGGACAACGGCGATTTGAGCATCTGGCTGGGCAACGCCGCAAGCCGATTTCGCTTTGCGGCCGCAACGCGGTGCAGATTCATGAGCGGGCCCGTCCGCTGGATTTGGTGGCGCTGGCGCGAACGCTGGAGCCGCTGGGTCCGGTGCGGGCCAACGAATTCGCCCTGCGGTTTTTCCCGGGCGCTTACGAGATGACCATCTTTCCGGATGGGCGGGCGATCATCAAAGGCACGCAGGACGTGGCCGTGGCGCGGTCACTCTATGCGCGCTACATCGGCGGATGAGGTGACGAAACGAACCCGCAAGTTGTTGATTCTGCGTTCTGGTGAGCCTACATCAAGGGCGGGCCGGAGGGCCACCCTACTGCAAGGAAGGCGAGCCAGGGGGCCCGCCCAACTGTGTTGTGTGACGAAACGAACCCGCAAGTTGTTGATTCTGCGGTCTGGTAAGCTTACATCGAGGCGGGCCGGAGGCCCACCCCACTGCAATGAGGGCTACTAATCCAGCTTACCGGATGCGGCCAAGCTTTCTGGCGTAGGTGGTTGATTCTATTGGCGAAGTGGCTTGTGACTTTAGTTGGGGTGGGCACCGGGCCAGCCGGCGAGCTTGGCGATAATGGCGACGAAGTAATAACAGATGCCCGCGACCAAGGCAGAGGCGGGCAGCGTCATCACCCAGGCCCATAGCAGGCGCCGGGCTAGGCCCCAGCGGACGCTTTTGACGCGATTGATAGAGCCGACGCCGGCGATGGCCCCGGTGATGACGTGGGTGGTGGAAACCGGGATGTGGAGGTAGGTGGGAATGAGGATGGCAATGGCCCCGGCGGTTTCGGCGCAGAAGCCGCCGCGAGGTTTGAGACGGGTGAGTTTGCTGCCCATGGTGTGGACGATGCGCCAACCACCGGTCATGGTGCCGAAGGCAATCGCCCCGAAGGCCGACAGGACGACCCAACCTTGCACTTGAAACTCTTTCAGGTAGCCGGCCGCTACCAGCACACCGGTGATGATGCCCACGGTTTTTTGCGCGTCATTGGAGCCATGCGCAAAGCTGAACAGCGCCGACGAAAGCAATTGGAGACGCCGGAACCAGCGATCCATCTTACTGGGCGTGGAGCGTTGAAACATCCAGTAGACGATGCCCATCAGCAGATAGCCGAGCACCAGGCCGATGACGGGGGCCAGCACAATGAACTTGGTGATCTCGATCCAACCGTCGATCTTGATGCCTTTGAAAATATGGCCGATTCCTTCGAGCATCGCCACTTTGCACATCACCGCCCCGGCGTAGCCGCCCATCAGCGCGTGCGACGAACTGGAGGGAATCCCGTAAAACCAGGTGATCAGGTTCCAGACGATGGCCCCCAGCAGGCCGGCCAGAATGACGATGGGCGTCACGTAATCGGGGTTCACCAGATTGGCACCGACGGTTCTGGCGACGCCGGCTTCCCCGCTAAGCAGCAGCGGCAGGGCGGCGGCGAAGTTGAAGACGGCGGCCCAGATCACGGCCTGAAACGGGGTAAGCACGCGAGTGGCCACGATGGTGGCCACCGAATTGGCCGCATCGTGAAAGCCATTAATATAGTCGAAAATCAACGCCACCAGAATGATGACGATTACCAGAGCCAACATCGCGGACATGCGTTAGCCGTTCTTTACCGCGACGTTTTGCAAGACATCGGCTACGTCCTCGCAAGCGTCGGTGGTCCGCTCGAGCAGATCGTAGATCTCCCGCATCTTCATAATTTGAATGGGATTTTGCTCGCGCTCAAATAGCTCGGCGACGGCTTGGCGTTCGATGGCGTCCACCTCGGCTTCGATGTGGTTGATTTGGAGGGTGTACTCATCGAGTGACCGCCCGTCGCTCAAAGCTTGAAACGCCTTGGTAAGCTCGGCGGTGCAACGAACCAGGCAAGCGCAGATCTCCGTGACCGGCGGCGGAATCGGGTTGATCTTGTAGGCTACCAGGCAATGGGCGGCGTCTTCCAGATAGTCGAGGACATCGTCCA
>JAYVRS010000299.1:0-2163 GCA_043776185.1 Bryobacteraceae bacterium
TACTTCGGGGAATGTGCTGAGCTTAAATGGCACGGCGACTTACGATGCGGAGAACCGCTTGGCGACGGCCACTTACCTTCCAGACCCGGCGATGCAGAATGCCATCTGGACGCTGCGGCACACTTACGACGGCGACGGGCGGCGGGTAAGGCCCCCGACGAAGTGCCCGGCACTGGCCCCCACCCGGTGCCGATGGTGTCACGCCGACGACTCGAGAGGCAGCAGCAGCAGCGCGCATTCGCGCCCAGCAGCAACCAAGAGACCATACGGTTCTGATTCCGAAGAGGAAGTGATATGGCAAAATCACTTCCTTCGTCGGTGGCGTTTTTCGCAATCGAGGACGACGTTCGACCACTGGTATCTGTTATCGAGTCGAGGGAACAACTTCAGTTCCTGGAGTGCGGTCTTTTTGAAGAGCAACAGCGACCGACCCTTTCCTCTCTATCGTTCAGTTCATTGGGCGTTGCGCAAACGGGCGACGCCAATCTGGAACCATCGTACTTGGTGAGCCACCGTGGAACCGACATTCAGGTGCGGGCAATTCCGCAGCGAAGAGGAGGAACGAAGTTCGCCGTTGATCAACTTGTAAATCCGAGCACCGTGGTATTCCGCCCTGGAGGGAAGGTGCCGGCATTAAAGGTTGTGATCGGTGGTGCTATTGGAACGGTCAAAGAGGATCCGGAAGCGGCGGCACTCTTGAAGCTGTTTTCTGACGAGATTAGAAACAGGTTTGTTCGGGTGAAGGGATTCTGGGTCGGACCATCGGCCCTCGCGATCTTGAGGGCGGGCGGGCGGTTGACGAACGCTGTTTCTGCGCCGGTAGAGTACGACCTTTCACAATAGGCTAAGCGTCTGAGTGGTTATACGGAGTAACCACCTGGAATGAGCAGGTCACCCGGAAAGAGCCGAAAACGCCCTCTTGTGGAATCAACAGGTTACCGGCGCGCATAACCTGAGCGAGTCCGCGAGCACACCGAAAACCGCGCAAGCCCCGCGAGCGCAACAGGTTACCGTCCGGTAACCGCGTATAACCAAAAGATCCCGAAAGCCGTCTGCGACGGCTGAATAGTGGGGTGACACGTCACCCCGAGCGGGTTGCTGCAAAGCGCAGCGGCACAGCGCGGCATTCGACGTCCCTGAAAGACGCTGGCCGACACTCGGCGTCACTGGATGTCACTGGCGGTCCCGGCGCATTCGAGCGCCGGAAGCAGGGCTGGTAGTGGAACATAAAGGACTGTCGTACAGGGCGCGGGAGAATCGGGCGCAAGCCGTTGGCGGTGAAGCGGTTGATGCGTGCTCCAAGCCGAGGTGCGGCGGTGCCAGTTGGATGACGCCAATTTTGGGGTTAGCGATAAGCCTCGCGGCGGTCGGCAACCCGGTGGATGGTGACGGCGTCGGCGGTCTCCTTGAAAAAGACGCGGTGGTTGCCGACGCGGAGGCCGAGGAAGCCCTCGAACTCGCCGGACAGGGGCCGGACGCGGCCCGCGCCGGTCTCGGCATAGCGGTGAATGGATTCGAGGATGGTCATCGCGATGTGCTGCGGGATGGCGCGGACCTGGGCCGGGACCTCAGGCTCGAAGTGAATCTTCTTCACGGGTTCTTGCGGGAAGCGTCGGGAAAATCGGGGCACCCCCCGGCATCCCGGGTATCGAGACAAGTGGCATATCGAGCAATACGAGTGCCAGGCATTTTTTAGAAGGGCCAGAATGAATTAGGGTTGCGATTGATTACAATAGGTTAGCGGAGGTGAGCACCGTGCAGGCGTTTCAATATGAACCTTGAGGCTTCAAAGTGGGACAAACCCCTACGTCCGTGCTGAGTACCGGAGAATGACCGAAAACTCCACTCGTATCGCGGCCACGGCGACGGAACTGGATAAGAACGGCAATGTCACGCTGCGATCCGACTACGACTGGGTTCCTTACAGCACGATTTCCGCGTTGCCTTACACACTTACCCAACCTCCCATGCCCATCGCCCCGTTGCGGAACACTCAGAATCTATACGCCGCTACCACTCCCAACGCCAGCAACACTCCCGTTCAAGGAGAGTCCAACGCCTACTGGACCCCCACGTCACCCCAGACTCGCTTTGCCGTAAAGGAAACACGTGTCTTTGGCGGGGATAGTAGCGTGGTCGGAAATACCAAGAAACTCAGCCAGT
>JAYVRS010000300.1:0-6987 GCA_043776185.1 Bryobacteraceae bacterium
GCGGATCTACGGAAAGCGCTCCCGGTGCTGAAGCAACACGAGGCCGTGTTGCTGGCGCACGCGGAACTGGCCAAGCCGATTGAGGCCGCACGCGTGCAAGGGCCGCCGCGGGCCTATGCCACTTATCTGGCTTCGCGCCCGCCTGAGGCCGAGTACGAGGCGATCGACCTGCTGATCGGCCTCTGCCGCGAGTTCCAAACGCGAACCCACATCGTGCATCTGTCGGCGGCCGGCGCCGTACCGCGACTGGCCGCCGCGAAAAGCGCCGGCTTGCCGATCACAGTTGAGACATGCCCGCATTACCTCGTCTTCGCAGCGGAGCAGATTCCGGACGGCGCCACGGAATTCAAATGCGCCCCGCCCATTCGCGAAAACGCCAATCGAGAGCTGTTGTGGCAGGCCCTGGAGGCCGGCACCATCGACCTGATTGGCACTGACCATTCGCCGTGTCCGCCTGAGATGAAGGGTCAACTGGCGGGCGATTTCTTCCAGGCCTGGGGCGGCATCGCCTCGCTGCAATTTGGCTTGGCCGCGGTCTGGACGGAGGCCAAGCGCCGAGGCATTCCGCTGAGCCGCGTGTCCGAGTGGATGTCGGCCGCACCAGCCCGCTTAGCTGGGCTCGCCGGCCGTAAAGGTGCCATCGTCGCCGGTGCCGACGCAGACCTTATTTTCTTCGACGCCGAAGGCACCGTGGATCCCACCCGCCCCATCGAACACCGGCATAAGCTCACGCCCTGTGCTGGGCTCGCGCTGCAAGGCGTCGTGCAAAGGACGATCCTGCGGGGGCGTACCATTTACCTCGACGGCGTGATTTCGCCCACGCCCGCCGGGGCCATCGTGCGCCATAGTCTGCATCAACTGAATCATGAAGAGCAAGCCGAGGCGAGCTTTACCCGATGCTGCGGATCGTCACGCTGGGCCCGTGAAATGGCGGCGCAGCGGCCCTTCCGTCATCTGCGGCATCTGTTTGAGGCCGCCGATCAAACTGCCTCCCAGCTGTCGAGCGACGATTGGCTGGAGGCCTTTGCCGCCCATCCCAAGATCGGTGACCGCAGCGGCTCGAACTGGTCGAAGCAAGAGCAGAGCCGAGCCGGGACGGCGTCCGAAGCGGCGCGGGCCGAACTCGCCAGTCTGAATCAGCAGTACTTTGACCAGATCGGTTTCATCTTCATCATCTGCGCCACCGGCAAGAGCGCGGACGAAATTCTCGCCTCGCTGCGGCAACGGCTGGGCCACTCGCGCGATGCTGAAATCGCACAGGCGGCCGCCGAGCAGCAGCTCATCACGAAGATCCGTTTGCGAAAGTTACTCGGCCTATGAGCTCCGTCAGCACCCACGTCTTAGACACCGCGCTGGGCAAGCCCGCCGCGGGCATCCGCGCTGCGCTCGAAGCAGAGACTCCGCCCGGCCAGTGGACCCAACTGGGCCACACCTCAACCGACGCTGACGGCCGCATCAAGAGCTTCGTGCCTCCCCATGTCTCACTCGCGCCCGGCGTCTATCGGCTGCGCTTCGATACCGGCGCCGGCTTCTATCCGGAAGTGATTATCACCTTCCGTATCGACTCGCCCGAGCAGCATTACCATGTTCCGTTGCTGCTGAGCCCCTTTGGTTATTCCACCTATCGAGGAAGTTGACATGAACAGCAAGCTAAAGGACATGGACTATGGCAAGAGCCGTGTGCGCGTGGCCAAGATCCTTCGCCATGCGGACCGCCATGAGTTTTCCGACCTAACCGTCGACATCCGCCTGCAAGGGGCCTTTGAGGAGTGTTATCTCTCGGGCGACAACCGCCGCGTGGTGGCGACGGACACCATGAAGAACACCGTGTATGCCTTTGCCGCATCCCACGACCTGGACCCCGTTGAGCCCTTCGCGCGCGCTATCGCCGAGCATTTTGTCAGCAACAATTCGCACGTCACCGCCGCCAAAGTGGACGTCATCGAGCACCGTTGGAGTCGCCTGGATCCCCATGCTTTTGAGCAAGGTCAGTCGCGCCGGCTAGCATGCGCTGAAGTGACTCGTGATGGAGTGGTAATGCACGCCGGCATCGACCATCTGGTGCTGCTCAAGACCACCAAGTCCGCCTTCGAAGGCTTTCTGCGAGACCAGTACACGACGCTGCTAGACACGAACGACCGCATCCTCGCGACGTCCGTGCGGGCCTACTGGCGCTACACCCACGGTGACCTCGACTTCAACGCTGCAATGGAGCGCTGCCGCCAGACTTTGATCGAGGTCTTCTGCGCTCACCAGAGTGGAGCCGTGCAGCAGACGCTCTACGCTATGGGCGACGCCGTGCTGCAAACGCAGCCTGAAATCGGCGAGATCCGACTCACGCTGCCCAACAAACACTACCTGCCGGTGAACCTGGAGCCGCTCGGATTGGAGAACCGCCACGAGATCTTCCTGCCCACCGACGAGCCGCACGGCCTGATTGAAGCCTGCCTGACGCGCTAGCATTAAATTTGGAAGCGATTTGATGAAAGACCGTTCCACCAACGCGCGCCTGGGGCGCGTCGAATACATTCGATTCAAAGTACACCCCGAAGAGGAGCCTCGTTTCCTTCAAGACTACCGGCTGGCCGCCACACGACTCGAAGCTTGTGACGCTTGTCTGGCTTACGAGCTATGCCGCTCCGATGAGCCGGGGCACTTACTCATGCGAATCGAATGGGACGCCACCGCTGCCACGTGGAGCCGGACGGAACAGCCAGCGCAATTGCTGAGTTTTCTTTTCGCGTTGAAGACGGCCCTCAAAAACGTGTGCGAGGTGAAGGCTTACGATCAGGTGCAGGCCCCCGTGGCGATTGCCCCTCAGACCGCCCAGGTTCCGTTAGTAAGGCGCCGTCAGGCCTAAGCCCGTAAATACCAGCCCCGGCGATGCATCACGTAGGCAATTAGTAACATCGACAGCATGTAAGTCACCGCGTACAGCAAAGACGCATTCATCGGTGAAGCGAGCGGGGCGAAAAACGTTTCATATAGCCAAACGCGCATCGACGTCGCGCCCATCGGAATCGCACTTAGCGTAATATCCACTAACTCCGAAGCCATGTAGACGGCGATAGCGTTTTTGCCCAGCATCACCAGAGGCTGTAACCCGCGACGGTAACCGCAGCCGTCGATTAGCCACAAGATACTGCCAAACATCACGAAGTCCAGACCCGCCATCAACAGCACAAAAGAGCTGGTCCACAGGCTCTTATTGATGGGCAACCAAGCATCCCAGATGAAGGCCACGACGATCAGGACGTTGCCGATAATCAGCATCCAGGTGGTACGCACCGATAAATCGCGACGCCAATTGAGTAAGTGGCCCGCCAATAAGCCGATTAAGCAGGTGCCGATGGCGGGCAGGGTGCTGACGACGCCTTCCGGGTCCCACGTTTTCGTATGGCCGTAGTTGTGCGCGCCCAGCCAGAGGCGATCGACATAGTGGGCGAAGTTACCTTCCACATCGAGCCGCCCGGCTCCGTACCCAGGCACCGGCACGTAGAACATCAACAGCGCGAAGCACACCAGGCAAGCTGCCGCCGCCACCATCTGGCCGCGAATGCCGGTGAACAAAAAGACGCCGACGGTGACCAAGTAACAAATAGCGATCCGCTGCAGCACGCCCAGCAAACGAAAGGTACTGAAATCAAAGGTGGGGTAGGCGTAGACCAAGAGGCCCAAGGCGAAGATGATCGCCGCGCGCTTAGCAGCTATTGCGAATAGCTGGCCCCGATCGGCCCCCGCTTCGAGCCGCCGGCCCAGCGAAAGGGAGATGGCCAGCCCGACGATCCAGACAAAGGACGGAAACACGACGTCAGTGGGCGTCCAGCCGTGCCAGTGCGCGTGTCGCAAGGGCGCGTAAACGGCGCTACCCATACCGGCGTTGTTGACGATCACCATGAACGCCATAATCAATCCGCGGAAGACATCGAGCGAAAGCAGACGCTGAGGCATGCATTATTGTACGGCGGCGGTAGACTGTAGAAATATGCGCTCCGCAATATTGTTTATCACCCTGGCTCTGGCCCTGGCCCTGGCCCTGGCCGGCTGCACCTCGCTCTACTACGACGCTATGGAGAAGATCGGCAAAGAGAAGCGCGACATCCTGTTGCAACGGATTGTCGCCGGCAAGAAAGATCAGGAAGAAGCCAAGAAGCAGATCAAGACCACGCTCGAAGCCTTCCGCGACCTTACCGGCTTCGATGGCGGCAATCTGGAGAAGACCTACAAGAAGCTCAATGGCGAATTTGAAGATGCCGAAAAGAGAGCGAATGACGTGTCCGACCGTATCAAGAGCATCGATCAAGTTTCGAAAGACCTCTTCCGCGAATGGACTCAGGAGCTGAGCAACATCAAGGACACCACCTTGCATGCCCGCAGTGAGCAACTGCTTACCGCCACCCGCACGCGTCAGCAGCAGTATCTGCAACGCATGAGGCAGACCGAGAGCAAGATGCTCCCCGTCATCCAGGGCTTTCGCGATCAGGTGCTTTTCTTAAAGCACAACCTCAACGCCAAGGCCATCGGCTCGCTGAAGACCACGGCGGCAAAGATGGATGGCGACGTCAGCGTCCTGATCGCCGACCTCGAGGGCTCCATCGTCGAAGCCGACAAGTTCATCAAGACCCTGACTACAGAGTAGGCGCCGTCGACATGCCAGGCGCCTCGGGCGCTAGCGGGAGTTCAAGGGCGAAGTGGGGTACGGGCAAGCGCAAGCCGCGATGAGAATGGGCGGCGGGAAGAAGCGACACGTCCCAGTAAGTTTGCCAGAGCTGTCCTGAAGCGACTAAGTAACTTACTCGGCCTCGGGCCGTAGTAACTCAAAAACGGCCACCGCCAGCGAAAGCGCGGCGGGCCCAATAAACAAACCCAGAAAGCCGAAAGCCTGCGCGCCACCCAAGAGCGCGACAAACACCAAGAGAGGGTGTAATTTCACGTGGCCACTGATGACATAGGGCCGGATGAAGTTATCGGCTAAGCCAATCGCGCCCATGCCAAACGCCGCCAGAATTGCGGCTTTGCCCCAGGAACCATTCAAGCCCAGCACCAACGCCGCGGGCGCCCAAATGATCGCCGGACCTAAGATCGGAATCATCGAGAATAGCCCGGCCGCCGCGCCCCACAATACCGGCGAAGGTAAGCCGAGCAAGAAAAAGATGAAACCGGTGAGCCCGCCTTGGGCCAGCGCGACGGCGCCAATGCCGTAGAAATTAGCAACTACACTTTGGCCAATGTCGCCCATCAGCCGCCTGGCTACGCTGCTATCCAGGGGCACCAGATGTTCCAAACGACGCTTTAGATGATGACCATCGCGAAACAAAAAGAAGAGCGCGAACAACGTCACGACGGTGGTGACCACCAACGACACGATATTGGTGAGAAGCGCCTGTCCGGCCTCGAGCAAGACGCCGTCGAGGGCGCGCAGCCGCTGCAGGATCATGGCGCGAATCTGAGCTTCGGTTTCCTCCGAACGCACGCCCACCAACGACACCACCCGGTGCAGCGTGCTAGTAGCCCATTCCTGCCACCCGCCGCCCGCGGCGCTCTTCACGGCCATCGCCCGATACAGGTCCTGGGCCTCTCGGCTGATGGCCATGCCCAGGAGCAGAGCCGGCACCAGTACCGCCACCGTCACCAGCAGGAGCGAAATCGTAGCGGCGAGGTTGGCGTTGCGCAATCGCCGCAACAGCCGCGCATGCACCGGATAAAAGAGAATCGCCAAAGCCGTCGCCGCCACCAGCGCCCCGAGAAACGGTTGGGCGATCACCAGGCAGATGCCGAGGGCACCGAGCCCCAGCGCGATCAGAAAGATCTGTTGGGTGCGTTTCTGATTCGGAGCGGCGTCAGTCATGTTCGAAACTTAGCACGCCCAGGTGACGAAACGAACCCGGGAGTGATTGATTCTATTGAATCTACCCTGCCGGGCGGCACGGGTGGTTGTTTCAAGTGTGCGTGGTCTATGACTGAGGATGGCATGGGTGTAAGTGATGTTCGACTCCGGCCGACGTAACTCGGAGGGTAAGTGTCTTGCATTCTATGAGATGCGGAACCCGAGATTCTGAAAAATCGCCGTGAACGGAAGTAAGGCCCTACAATCGTGTTTTTTACGCATTGGATCGTAGGAGCAGCATCCCGTGCTCCGACGCATTATCCAAATTTTCGTTTTTGTGACCGTTTGTTTGATAGGGGAGGGTGGCCAGTTCCGGTATGGACTGGGCCGCGGCGACGTCCTGAAGGTGAAGATCCCCGCGCCGCCGGCGATTCGCATCGGCCGGATAACCCTGGCTATTGAAGTGAAGGACGCGGCTGGGTCCGCCGTTCCGATGAATGCGATGGCGCAGGGGCAAGGCGCGCCTACCGACCCCACCGTGCCAGTGAGCGAATTACCGGCCGCGCTGGACCAAATCTTTCGGGAGAGTTTCACCATTGTGCAAAGCAATGGCGACGCCCTGCTCCGCGTGGCGATTGTGCACTACACGCCGGCCGAAAGCCGCCAAGAGACGGTGACGCAAAAGAGCCGGGTATCCGCGCCGCCGAATCCCGATGGCACGGCGCAAATCGATCCGCAGACTGGACGTCCGCTGGTTGTGGAACGTACGATCGCGGTAGAGCAGTGGTCGGCACGCGGACAGCTTTCGGTGCGGGTGGAGGTGGTTGACTCCTCCGGCGCATTGATCGACGGTTTCGCTCCGCAGGCCGTGGTACGGGGCTTACAGTGATCTCGGTGGATGGGCAGGACCGGGTAGACCGCACCCAGCTTCCGACCAGCGAACAGGTGCGGAGTAAGCTAGTGGCTGATTTGGTAGCCCAGTTTCGGCCCCGGTATTGCCCCTCCGCTGCCGAAACTGAGATCCCGTTGGCGGTGGATGACGGGCTTCGGCCCGGCAATAAGCTGGCGAAAGAAGGCGACTATGCCGCCGCCGCGAAGAGCTGGCAGGACGCTGCTCTCAAGAAGGAAGAGGACGAAGGGGACCGGCTGCATAACGTCGG
>JAYVRS010000301.1:0-6976 GCA_043776185.1 Bryobacteraceae bacterium
GGGAATGTTGGTGAGCGTGGCGACGCCGTCGGGCCCCGCTTGGGTCTGTTTGGTGAGGTTGGCGAGGGCCTGGTTGAGGGTGACCTGGGCGCCGGGGATGGCGGCACCGGCGGGGTCGAGGACGCGTACGGTTAGCGTGGCAGTGTTTTGCGCAGTTGCCATCAGCGAGGCAATCAGTGATAAGCAAGCAAGCTTAACTATGGTTAAGCAATTCATGTTTCCCATGATACATGCTTTTCGCGTCTGATACCATTGGCTTCTTGAATTTCACACGACTCTGGAAGTTCGGCGTCCTCATCCTGATCTACGGTCTGGTCGTCTATGGCTTGGGTAGGCCGGCGTCGGTTTCAGTGGATGGCTGGCGGCTCACCGGCATCTTTCTGGCCACGGTCGCGGGATTAATGCTGCAGCCGATTGCCGGCGGCGCGCTGGTGCTGATCGCCATCACGCTGCTGCCGCTGCTGACGAAAACCACGCCGCAAGTGGCCTTGGCCGGGTACGCCGACCCTACCAATTGGCTGGTGCTCGCGGCGTTCTTTATCTCGCGATCGTTGATCAACACGGGGCTCGCCCGCCGGATTGCCCTGGGATTCGTGCGGACCTTTGGCCAAAGCTCATTGGGTATCAGCTACGCGCTGACGCTTACCGATACGCTGCTCGCCACCATCATCCCGTCCAATGGGGCTCGCGCGGGCGGAGTCACCTTGCCGATCTGCCGGTCGATCGCCGAGCTTTACGGCTCGAAGCCCGGCGCTTCGGCGGCCCTGCTTGGCACCTTCCTGATGGCGGCGGTCTATCAAGGGGTCTGTGTCTCCTCGGCCATGTTTTATACGGGTCAGGCGTCGAATCCGCTGGCAGCCAAGATTGCCACTGAGTTTGGCGGCGTCAGCGTCACGTGGCTCAGTTGGTTTGTGGCCGCCTCGGTGCCCGGTATTTGTTCGCTCATCATCGTGCCGTGGCTGGTCTTCAAGATCTTGCGGCCCCAAGTGCAGAAGACGCCAGAAGCGGCCGCCTTTGCCGCTAAGGAACTCCAGGAGATGGGCGGCATGTCGGCGAACGAGAAGATCCTGACCGCCGTTTTCGTTTGCGTCTGCGGACTCTGGATCACCACCGAGTGGCACAAACTCGACGTCGCCATCTCAGCTCTGTTGGGCGCTGCCGCGCTCCTACTTACGGGCGTGCTTACCTGGGAAGACGTGAAGAGTGAGCGCTCCGCCTGGGACATCTTTATCTGGTACGGCGGCTTATTGCAGTTAGGGAAGTTACTCAATGGCACGGGCGTCACCAAGGTATTTGCCCAGCAAGTGAGTGGCATTTTCGACACGCAGAACTGGTGGCTCATCTTTCTGCCCGCCTTGCTGATTTACTTCTATGCGCACTACGGATTCGCCAGTATCACCGCCCACTTACTCGCCATGTATCCGGCTTTTCTTGCCGTGCTGACGGCCAAGGGCGCGCCGCTCGGGCTATTGGTTTATTCCTTCGCCTGTTTCGCCAACCTATCGGCCGGGCTCACTAACTACGGCACCACGCCGGCCCCGATGTTCTTTGCGCAGGACTATGTCACCTTTCGCGACTGGTGGCGCGTCGGCTTTGTGGTGTCTTTGGCGAATCTGGCGATTTGGGGGACGATCGGGTTTGGCTGGTGGAAGATCCTGGGCCTTTGGTAGCAGCCACTCTGCTTAGCTTATCAGTGCTTTGACCGCGTGAAACGGTGCGGATGTGTCCCACAGCTAACGCTGTGGGCTAGGAATGTCTGATGCCTTCAAAATAACGTGTTCGCGCGGTCAGCGTACTTATGCTCTGACCGGGTGAAGAAGTACTTCCCAAATGCGTCATTCCACCCCGCCGCGTCAGCGGTGGGCTAGGGTTTTGGGGACCAGAAAGAGATAGGTTCGGGGATGGCTGCGCCGTCTTTGCGGGGCGACGAGGCTCCGTATTTTACTTTGGTGGCGGAATTATACAGGACGGCTTGGCCGCCGCCCATGAGGCCGGAGTATTCGCCGCGGATATCCAGATAGTGGCCTTTGGCACTTAGTGCTTCGCGAGCCGCGGCGGGGACGCGGGATTCAATCAGCACGGCACACCCGTTCTGGTTGCGGCGGGTGAAGCGAGGAGCTTCGAGGGCGGCTTGGATATTCATGCCATGGTCGGCGACGTAGGAGATGAACTGGGCGTGGGCTTGGGGCTGGTTGCTGCCGCGCATGATACCGAAGCCGACATGCTGATCGCCCCTTTCCATGAAGCCGGGAATGATGGTGTGGAAGGGGCGTTTGCGGGGTCCGGCGGAGTTAGGGTGGCCGGCGTCGAAGACGAAGCCGTTGGCGCGATCGTGTAAGTGGAAGCCGAAGCCATCGACGACGACGCCGGAGCCCCAGATGTCCGAGATACTCTGAATCCAGCTGACGATGTTGCCATCCCGATCGACGACGGATAAGTAGATGGTGTGCTTGGAGCCGGGGGCGTCGCCGGCTTGGACATTGCAATTGGCGTGCTCGGCATCGATGCCGGTGGCGCGGCGTTTGGCGTAGTCGGCATCTAAGAGGCCATTAAGAGGGATGGGGCCGAAGCGGGGATCGGCGACGTATTTGGCGAGGTCAGCGTAGGCGAGTTTCTGGGCTTCGATTTTGGTGTGGAAGGCTTCGGTGGAGAGGGGGTCCCACTGGGGAATGGGGAACTGCGAAAAGAGATTCAACATCATCAGGGCCCCGACGCCTTGGCCGTTGGGGGGCAGTTCGGCGACGCGCCAGCCGCGGTAAGTGGTGGTGATGGGGGTAACCCATTCCGAGGAGTATTGGGCAAAGTCGGAGAGAGTGAGCGTGCCGTTATGGCGTTGCGACGTTTTTACAATTGCTTCGGCGATGGGCCCGCGGTAATAGGCATTGACGCCGCCGTCGGCGACGAGGGTGAGGGCCTTGGCTAACTCCGGATTGCGGAAGAGGTCGCCGGGTTGGGGCGCGCGGCCATTGGCGAGGAACACGCGCTTGGCGTTTACATCGGATTCGAGTTTGCCGACGGCGTGCTCCCAATCCCATTGGATAATTTCGGTGACGGGGAAGCCGGCGCTGGCGTAGTGAATGGCGGGGGCGAAGAGATCTTTCCACGGCAACTTGCCAAAGCGCTGGTGCAGCTTGCCGTAGCCTTCAACGGCCCCGGGCACGGTGACGGTGTGGATACCGGTAGAGGGATGCGAGGCACCGCGTTTCGCGAGCGCTTCGAGGGTGTAGCCTTGGCCACTCCAGCCGCTGGCGTTTAAGCCAGTCAACTGGCCGGTTTTGGCGTTCCAATGGATCATGAATAAGTCGCCGCCGATGCCGTTCATCATGGGCTCGACGACACCTAGGACGAGGTTGGCGGCGATGGCGGCGTCGATAGCGGAGCCGCCGCGGGCGAGGATCTGCGCGCCGGCCTGGGAGGCTAGCGTCTGGGAGGTGGCCACGATGCCGTGGTTGGTCATCACCATGGAACGAGCCTGCCAGCGTTCCTGGGCCGGACCGGGGATGGCGAAGATGCAAAACAACAAGGCGTAAGGTCTCATGCAGGCTTGATTGTATCCAAGCTCATGAGTGTGATACCTTGCGGTTGAGTAGCGGCGGGCGTCCGCGGGTAAAGACGTAAGGAGAATAATCGAAATGAAGTTATGCAAATTATCAGCGATGGCCGTAGTGGTGGTGCTGGGGCTGGTGGCACAGAGCAAGAAGGGTCCGGGGATTTTGCAGCCCCAGATGAAAGTAGAAGGCGGCAGCTATACGGCACCGATGGGTAAGCTGGGCACGGCGGGCGACGTTTGGAGCCAGACGACGACGGCGGCGTCGGTCGACGGTAAGCCGAATAAGGCGATGACCGCGACGGTGACGGGTGAGATTCTGGATTTCTCGTGCTACCTGCAGATCGGCAAGCATGGCGAGAAGCATCGCTCCTGCGCGCAGAAGTGTTTCACGGCCGGGCAGCCCATTGGCTTGCTTACCGAAGACGGCACCATGTACATGCTAATGGAAGAAGAGCATGACTTGCGCCGCGACGGTATGACGGATTTCCGCAAGGCGGCGATCGACCATACGGCCCACATCATGGAAGTGACGGGCACGGTGTCCAAGCAAGGCGGCTTCAACGCACTCTATGTGCAAGGCTACGTCAAAAAATAGACTATCCTCGTAGTGATGTCGAACAATCGTCAAAGGCTGGCAGCGTTCGCGCTGTCAGCCGTTTTCATTTCTCCCGCTCTGTTTGCCCAGATGGCTTCGAAGGCGGCTACCATTCCGGTGCCGCTGGGGCTGATCCCGGTGCAATTTCCCAAGGACAATCCGTATACTCCAGAGAAGGCGGCGCTGGGCAAGTTGCTGTACTTCGATAAGCGCTTGTCGGCCGACAATACCGTCTCCTGCGCCAGTTGCCATAGCCCGGCGTTCGCCTTCACCGATGGCAAGGCTGTCTCCGAAGGCATCAAGGCGCAGCGGGGTGGCCGCAGCGCGCCCACGGTGATCAACCGCGCCTATAGCCTAAATCAGTTTTGGGATGGGCGGGCCAAGACGCTGGAGGAGCAGGCGGGCGGGCCGATGCAGAATCCGATTGAGATGGGGAATACGCACGAGGGTGTGGTGAAGTCGATTCAAGGGATTCCAGGGTATGCGCAGCTGTTTGCGAAGGCTTTCGGGTCTCCGGAGATCGATATTGACCGGACCACCAAGGCCATCGCCACTTATGAGCGCACGGTGCTTTCCGGTAACTCGGCTTACGATCGTTATAAGGCGGGCAACAAGAGCGCACTTAGTGCGGCGCAGCAGCGTGGCATGGATATCTACTTCAACAAAGCGAAGTGCGACCAGTGCCACGAAGGGGTGAATTTCACCCTGAACTCTTATCATAATTTGGGAGTAGGCACCGACAAACCAAAGCCCGATGCCGGCCGTTATGAGGTAACTAAGAACGATGCCGACTGGGGAGCCTTTAAGGCACCGACGTTGCGGGACATTGCCCGCACCGCGCCCTACATGCACGACGGAAGCCTAGCGACGCTGGAAGACGTGGTGGACTTCTATAGCAAAGGCGGCATTAAGAACAAGAATCTCGACGAGCATATGAAGCCCCTGGACTTATCGAAGGCTGAGCAGACGGACTTAGTCGCTTTTCTGAAGTCGTTGAATGGTGAAGGCTGGCTGGCTCAGCATCAACCTCCGAAGCAGTTTCCTAAGTAACTCAATATGAATCGTCGAAGTTGGATCCTCGCCGCAGCCGCGGCTGCCTCGTCCTGCAACCGGACCCAGAAAAAGACCATCGGCATGGTGCCCAAAGGGCGCACGCATGTTTTTTGGCAATCGGTGCAAGCGGGGGCGATTGCGGCTAGCCGCGAAGTGGGTGTCGATGTAAGTTGGAACGGGCCGGCGGCCGAGACCGATTTCAACGGGCAGATCCAGATTGTCGATGCGATGATCAACCGCAAGGTGGATGCGATCTGTTTGGCACCGATCGATAAGAAGGCCATGGTGGGCGTGGTGGAGCGCGCCGTGGCGGCGAAGATCCCGGTGATCATCTTTGATTCTGGAATTGATACGGAAGTTTTCTCGAGTCAGGTGGCGACGGATAATTATGCGGCGGGTGCGCTGGCGGCTGATCGCATGGGTGCCGTTTTGAATGGCAAAGGCAAGGTAATCATTGTGGCGGTGCAGCCGGGTGTCGCTTCGACCATGGCGCGGGAATCGGGCTTTGAAGAGACGCTGGCCAAGAAGTTTCCCGGCATCGTGATCGCCGATAAGCGCTATGGCAACGCGGACTATGCGCAGTCACTCAAGGTGGCCGAGAATATGCTGACGGCGCATGCGGATTTGGCGGGTATCTTTGCTTCGAATGAGAGCAGTACGGCGGGGGCGAGCCAGGCGGTGAAGGGTCGCGGGACGAAGGCGAAGTTAGTCGGCTTTGATTCGAGCGCCCAGTTACTGGAAGATTTACGGGTCGGCGTGATTGATTCACTGATTGCGCAGCATCCCTTCAAGATGGGGTATGAGTCAGTGATGGCGGCATGGAAAGTGACGCGAGGCGAGGCCGTCGTGAAGATCCAGAACATTACGCCGCTGTTAGTGACGCAGGCGAATCTGAATGAGGCGGAGGTGCAGGCGCGGCTGAATCCGGATTTGAAGAAGTATTTGAACTAGGGTGGGAGTAGGATGTTAGGTATGGCGGCACACCACATTTCATGGATTTCCCCAGATGATTATTTAGACCAGGAGGCCTTGGCCGAAACTAAGCACATGTACTACGCGGGCCTGGTGACGGCGATGTCGGGTGGGTCGATTTCGCATGCCTCGCTGGCCACAAATCTCATGGTGGCACTCCATGCCGGCCTGCGTGGCCGCCGGTGCCGGATCGTGGGGAGCGATGTGTTGTTCCGCACAGGATCGGGCGACATGTTTACCTATCCTGACGTCACCGTGTTTTGCGGGGCGATAGAGACCGTCACAGGGCGGTCGCATGTGGTGACGAATCCCGTGTTTGTGGCCGAAGTGCTTTCCCCCAGCACGGAGGCGATTGATCGGGGAGCGAAGTCGCGGGAGTACCGGGCGAGCCCGTCATTGCGGCAGTACGCGCTGATTTCGCAGGATCAGGCTTTGGTGGAGATTCACACGCGCGATGAAGCGGGGTTTTGGCGGATTAGCGAGGTGAATGGGTTGGAAGGGGATTGCGAGTTTACGGGGCTCGATTGCCGGGTGGCGATGGCGGCATTGTATGAGGGTGTGCTGGGGGACGAATAGAAAAGTCCCCGCACCTTGGGGGATGCGGGGACTTGGTTGAGTGAGCAGTTTAGCGACGGCCGCGTCCCCCACCGCCGCGACCGAAGCCGCCACCGATGATCACCGTGGGGCGATAAAAGCCGCCGTAGCCGTAGTAGCCGAGGCCGGGTCCCCAGAAGGGGTAGCCGTAGCCACCGTAGCCGCCACCGTAACCACCGTAGAGCAATCCACCGCCGCCGCGGTAGTGCCGC
>JAYVRS010000302.1:0-6970 GCA_043776185.1 Bryobacteraceae bacterium
GGCCTGGTGCAACTTCACCAGCTACCCAGAAAGCGGCCTGTGCATGCCTGAGGCGACTCGACGAGGGGAGGGGCACCTTCGGGTCCCCTCCTACTCTACGGGTTCTGTTTGGGTCCGTAAAACGCTCACTCGCAGACTTAGTAACTGGGCTTCTTGCCCGTTACCCGGGGATCGGGGACAAATCCATCGCGGTTGGGCATCTTCACTTGCGGCAGTGACGTGGCATCGAGGCGCTCCTCCGGCTTCACTACGCCGCTCAACGACAGCACGTAGGCGGTGATGGCGTAATATTCGTCAGCCTTCAACGTGCGGGGATTGTCGTAGGGCATGGCGCGGCGAATGTAGTCGAACACTCCGGGCGCATAAGGCCAATAACTCCCCACCGTCTTGACGGGCTTGGCCGACGTAAGGGTGCCCACGCCCCCTGCGATGGTGGGGTTGCCCTGTTCGGCATCGCCCTCGCCTTTGAGCCCATGGCAGGTGGAGCAGTGCTTCACATACAGTTCTTGGCCGTCTTTGGCCGTACCGCTACCGGGGGGCAGGCCGACGCCTTTGGCTGAAATCGAATAGTCGCGGGCGGCAATATCGGGGGCGGTGGCCGGTCGGCCGACGCCGTATTTTTGGCTGAAGGCCAGAGGCACCAGAGCCAGAAAGACTAGAGCGAGGAACAGCAGCAGCTTAAGCATTGGTCACCTTCCCGGTGGCGGCGATGCGCCAAGTCTTGATGCCATTGTGGTGGTAGGTGGACTTGGTGCCGCGCACCGCGACCAGTTCCTCAGTGGTGGGCTGCGTGTAGCCGGTGTCATCGGTGGCGCGAGAGGAGATGTCCACCGGTTGGCCATCCCATTTCCAGGGCAGGCGGAAGCGGGTGAAGGCTTTGGTGAAGCGCTGCTCGTCGAGCGTGGCGGCCAGCCATGTTTTGCCGCCATCCACCGAGATCTCCACCTTATCGATGCGGCCGCGGCCACTCCAGGCGAGTCCGGTGACTTCGACGAAGCCAGGCACCGCGGTCTGGCCGCCGGAGGGGCGCAAAATTACGCTTTTGGCGTCGAGATCGAAGGTGAACTGGCGGGCTTTGCCATCGGGCAATAGGTCGGTGTAGTGGGCCGTCTCTTCGCGGGATTGCATAGGTTCGGTGGTCACCTGCAAACGCCGCAGCCACTTGATGCACGCGTTGCCTTCCCAGCCGGGCAATAGCAGGCGCAGCGGATAGCCCTGCTCCGGGCGCAGGGCTTCGCCATTTTGGCCGTAGACCAGCATGGCGTCGTCGAGGCACTTGGTGAGCGGAATGCTGCGAGCCATCAGGCAGGAGTCGGCGCCCTCCGCAATCACCCAAGAAGCGCCGGGTTTGAGGCCGGATTCTTCCAGAACGGTCTTCAGCAATACGCCGGTCCATTCGGTGCAGCTGGCCAGGCCGTGGCTTTTTTGCGCCGTGTCGGCGGGGTTGGTCCACTCGGAGCCGGAGTTTCCGGAGCACTCGACGAAGTGAATGCGGGAGACGGAGGGCAAGCGCTTCAAAGCGTCGAGGGAAAAGATTTGGTCGCGCTCCACCAGTCCGTGGACCAGCAGGTCGTACTTGGCGGGGTTGATCGCCGGAACGCCGGCGTGATGCCGCTCGAAGTGGAGCGATGCCGGGGTGATGATGCCATAGGTCTCCTCGAGTGGCGTGCGGCTGCCGCCGGTGCCTGGCTTGGCGGCCTTAAAGGCACGGGCCGTTTTTACGAAGGGCGAACGCTGCCCGTACTCGCTCATCGGCGCGCCCACTTCGCTGGGGACAGCGGCTTTTTTCTCGGTGCAGGAGGAAAGAGCGACAGCAGCGCTCAGGGTCAGGAATCTGCGGCGGTCTCGTGGGGCCATGGGAACAAAAGTATCACGACACCAAAGAAAAATGCGCGGCCCCGAAAGGCCGCGCATCACTTTTCGACGAGTTACCGGTCAGCGCTTGACGGCGATGATGGCGTTCGACTGGGTGGATTGGCCGCCGATCCGCAGAATGACCGGAATGTTCCCGTCAGCGGTGGCCGACGGAATGCGGATGTTGATCTGATACAGGCCCGAGATGGAGCCCGGCGAGACACCGGCGTACAAGACGTCGGCGGCAGCCAGCGTGGTTCCCGCTACGGTGACCGTTACCGCATCACGAGTGGGCGCGATGGCCCCCGGGATTTCGCCGGCCTGATAAACCGGATTCGTCGGACCGAGTCCGGTGGCGAACAACAGCACCACGTCGCCGGGCTTCACCGCGCGCGCGCCCGGGACCACGGCCGGGTCGGCGGCGATGGAGAAGTCCGGATGGCGCGCCGCAATGGAGGTGCCGTTAAACGCGAAGAAAGCCGGAGCGTTCGCCAGCACCGTGATGGGGCTCGCATCGCTCTTGGTCTCATTGGCTTTACCCGGATTCAGAATCACCGTGACATTGCCATTGCCAGGGGCGGCCCCAGCCGGCATTTGGGCGTTGATTTGCCCGTCGCTGGCGAATAGAACGGGGACGCGTTGGCCGCCCACTTCGACGGCTAAACACCCGAGTTCGGTGGGGAACTTGCCGTCCACGAAGTCCAGCGAACCAGCTCCGCGCATACGGTCAGGCAAGTTGAAGCCGGTTCCCGCAATGGTGAAGATGCCGTTCATGGCGAAGAAGTTAGAACGTCCGCTGGCCGCATCGGCCACCCCGCGAATGGTGGGCTTGCCCGTGACGAGACAGGTGCCTTCCACTCCGGTTCTGATATTCGCGCCGTAGATGAAGTCGCCGGCGCTGCTGCCGCTATTGTCGGCGGCGTTGCCGACGGCATAGAAGATCACTTCGCCAACATTGGTTGCGGGCGGGGTCCATTCCACCATCCATTCGCCTCCGTCACGCTGTCCGGCTTGGGTGGATGCGGCCACGTGGGTGGCAAACTCGGCTTCACCGTTGCAGGGCGCGGCGGTGTTAGCGGGCGCGCAGGTGACTCGAATTGAGTTCGGTACCACCGTGAAAGTTCCGGCTTGCTTCGTTTCGTCGCTCACCAGGCGCGCGGCCAGTTCAAAGCCCCAACGGGCGGCCGTGGGGTGCGTCAAACGGACCCGAATCAGTTGTTTTACGCCGGGTTTGTAGGGCGTGGTTTGAATCGTTAAGCGTCCCAACGCATCCGGATTCACCGTGGCGGCCGCCCGGTGACAAGCCGTGCAGGACAAAACACCATCGGCCGGAATGTTCGCCCGTAACGCGGGCGGGCCGCTCGAGAAAGCCTCTAAAGCAAAGGGTGCCGAGACGGCAAACAAGGCGAGTGGAATCCACCGCTGAAGAAATCGCATAAATGTTTACTCCTCAAAATTGAACCCCGCAAGCACGGCGTTGTCATGAGACTTTACTTTAGATGAAGGCAAAACGCAAGGAGGGTGAGGCGTAAATGATTGAGTAGTGAATTAAATTCACAACTCTGGACTTTGACACACTGTGGCGTGGTCGCCGATACTCAAAGCGTGGAGACTCTGGCTCAGCTGCCCCTAGGCAAGTCCGCGACCCTCGATCGGCTTGAGATTTCCGAAGTCTTTTCCCATCGTCTGATGCAACTAGGCTTCATTCCGGGTGTGCTGGTAGAGGTGGCCCACCAAGCCCCGGGCGGTGATCCGCGCGTCTATCGCGTGGACGGCTCCGAAGTGGCCTTGCGTCAAGAGACCGCGCGGCAGTTGTATTGCACGCCGGTGGAGTAACTCAGTTGCAAGACCGCTAAGACCGCTGAAGGTTTTGGGCCGACTTTCTCGCGATCCTACTGACACGAAGGGCCGCGTTGGCGGTAGACTGTAGTTGCAGTTCATTGTCTTTATGGACCCTCTTCCGCAACTCGTCACCATCGCGCCGGCCAAAGCGGGGCCGTATGCGGTCGCGATTGTGGGTTCACCGAATGCGGGCAAGTCCACGCTATTCAATGCGCTCACCGGCCTGCGGCAAAAGGTGGCGAACTATCCTGGTGTGACGGTGGAAAGCCACGTCGGTCGCGTGCGTTTCGATGACGGCCGCGAGGTAGCCCTCATTGACTTGCCCGGGATTTACTCGCTCGACCCGGCCTCCGAAGACGAGCGGGTCACTCATGACGTGCTCACCGGCAAGATGCCCCAAGTCGCCACCCCGAACGCGATTCTGCTGATCATTGATGTCACCAACCTGGCCCGCAATCTTTCGCTGGCCGCCCCCATTTTGGCCCTGCGGCTGCCTACCTTGATCGTGCTGAACATGGCCGACGACTTGCGTGGCCGCGGCGGCACCATCGACATCCCCAAGCTGGAGGATGAATTGGGTGTGCCGGTCGCCCTAACCACTGCCACCACCGGCGAGGGCATCGACAAGGTGCGTGCGTTTCTCGAAGCTCGGGCCGTCGCGCCGCCCAAACGTGTCGAGTTGCCGCCGGTTCTTCAAAACGTCCCCGAGTGCCGCCGCTGGGCTGCCCGCATGGGCGAGCGCTGTGGCTACCGTGCCCCCGCGCCCCCCCTCTGGACGCGCCGTCTGGACCGCATCTTCCTCCATCCTGTCTGGGGCGCGTTGATCTTTCTGGCGGTCACCCTCCTGGTCTTTCAAAGCATGTTCACCTGGGCCGAACCGGCCATGGAACTGATCAAGAGCCTCATCAACTGGAGCGGCCAACTGATCGAAACCTCGCTGCCGCCTTCGCCCTTTCGCGCCCTGCTGATCGAAGGCGTCTGGGGCGGTGTCGGCGCGGTCGTCGTCTTCCTGCCCCAAATCCTGCTGCTCTTCTTCTTCATCGGCTTGCTGGAAGACTCCGGCTACATGGCCCGCGCCGCTCTGATTGCCGACCGCACCATGGCGCGCGTCGGGTTGCAGGGCAAAAGCTTCATCCCGCTGCTCTCTGCCCACGCCTGCGCCGTTCCCGCGATCCTCGGCACGCGCACCATTGAGAACAAACGTGACCGCATCGCCACCATCCTCATCGCGCCGCTGATGACCTGTGCCGCCCGCTTACCGATCTACACGCTCGTCATCGGTGCCTTCATCCCGGAGCGCCAGTTGCTCGGCCCCATCGGCACCCGCGCCTTCTCGTTGATTGGCCTTTACGCCCTCAGCTTTCTGGCCGCCATCGCCACGGCAAAGGTGCTGAAGTCTTCGGTGCTCAAGAGCGAAGCGTCGCCGTTTGTCCTGGAGATGCCGCCCTACCGTTGGCCCACTTGGCGCACCGTCGGCTATCGCCTCTACGACCGCGCGCTCGCGTTCTTGAAGCGCGCGGGCACCGTCATTCTGGTGATGACCGTGATCTTTTGGCTGCTGGCCCATGTGCCTCTCCGCAACGGCCAGTCCGTGCCCATCGAAGAGAGCGTCGCCGGCCAGATTGGCCACGCGGTGGAGCCGCTCATCAAGCCACTCGGCTTCAATTGGCGGATTGGTGTCGGAATCATTGCCTGCGTCTTCGGGGCCCGCGAGATGATGGTCAGCACGCTAGCCACCATCTACAAGACCGAGGGAGATGAGCAATCGCCAGCGCTCCGCAGCCAAATTCGCCAGGACCTTACCCTCGGCGGCGCCTGGGCACTCCTGGTCTTCTTTGCCTTCGCCATGCAATGCGCTTCCACCGTCGCCGTCGTCAGGCGCGAGACCGGCGGTTGGCGTTGGCCGATCATCCAGTTCGTTTACATGACTCTTCTGGCCTACTTCGGAGCGCTAGTGACCAATGTCTTCGTGACATGGCTCTCAGTCTAGCTGGCTATTATTCGATTTCATCGAAAAATAGCCAAGCCATTCATTTTCATTTACTTGGCGCAGATTCGAACCGCTGACTGGTCATTACTGACTTATTATTTCTGAATCCTAGTATAGCCAGGATTCCGACATAAACTCATCTCATGGCTATCTTTTAGCTTGATCGTCAGCTATTCTACTATCAGATCGAAAAATAGCCAACCATGTTTATTCATAGACAGATGCGAGACAATCTGCGCCGCATCACGCAGCATTTCCCGGCTGTCGTCCTAACCGGGGCCCGCCAAACTGGCAAAACTGTCTTGCTTCGCGAGGCTTTCCCTGAGGCCTCATTTATCAGTCTGGACTTGCCCTCGATCGCCGATCAAGCCAACCAGAACCCGGCATCTCTTCTCGATCAGGTTTCGGAACCGATCATCATCGACGAGGTGCAGTACGCGCCGGGGATCTTTCGCCACTTGAAGGCGCGGATCGACGTCGACCGGCACCGCATGGGGCGCTATCTGCTCACTGGCTCCCAGAAGTTCAATCTGATGGAGCATGTCAGCGAGAGTTTGGCGGGTCGCGTCTCCATCATGGAGCTCGATACGCTTTCCGTCACTGAGTTGCGTGGCCATCCGGCGACGGCGTCCGTTAAGTTGGCCAATTACCTTTGGCGCGGAGGGTTCCCGGAGCTTTACCGCAATCCGCAGCTCACCAATCAGGACTTCTTTCGTGGATACGTTGCGACCTATCTCGAACGGGATCTGCGCCAGATGCTGAACGTGGGCAGTCTGCGCGACTTTGAGCGTTTTGTGAGGGCCTGCGCCGCGCGGAATGCCCAGTTGCTGAATCTTTCGGAGTTGGCCCGCGATGTCGGCATCGCCGTCTCCACGGCTCGCGATTGGATCTCGAAGCTCGAAGCCTCGCATCTCATCGTTTTGCTAGAGCCTTGGTTCGGCAATGTGGGTAAGAGACTGGTGAAGACGCCCAAGCTCTATTTCCGCGATACCGGCCTGCTCTGTTTTCTATTGGGCTTCGATTCGCCGGCCGCATTACTCAAATCCACCTACCTGGGGGGCACGTGGGAGACATTCATCCTCGGAGAGATGCTGCGCACGGCGCGGGCCGAAAGCACGGCCGCCCAGCTTTATTACTTCCGGGACGCGCACGGCGTGGAGGTGGATTTCGTGATCGTCCACAACGGCAGCGCTCGGTTGGTGGAGGTGAAATGGGCGGAGTATCCCGACGCTTCGGCCACCAAGTCGATTCGCAAAGTGCATTCCTGGCTGGGCGCGCAGGCCG
>JAYVRS010000303.1:0-2156 GCA_043776185.1 Bryobacteraceae bacterium
TGCAAACAGTCCTAACGCATAAGGCCAGCGACTGGCGCGGATCACCGCTCGCGGACTCTGTCCCAATTGACCCAGCAATTCCGGAGCGCTCAGCCGCGCGCGAGGGCCGGCGCTCACTTTGAAGAACACGCTCACCGCTTGCGTCTCCGGATCCCGGCGCAGTTCCTGTTCGATCTTGCTTTCGTAAAAGCCATTCAGCCGCAGCGTATTGGCCAAACCCTCGGAGGCTTGATTAATTTGGCCCGGCTCAAACGTCGTCCCGAGCTCGAGCTTCGTAGAGTTATTGAGCTGGCCACCCGTTGGCGGATCAGGAACGCCGCTAATAACCACGCGCCCCATGAACCAATTCACCGTGGTGCGAATCAGCAGATCGACATCCGGCCCCGAGGCTTCACCTTCCACGCTGATGCCATCGAATCGATTGGTCTTGTAAAGATCAGCAATCATCTGCCGAACCCCGAGCCGAGTAAAGCGATCGCCCGGCTTCACCGGCAGAATCGCCCGTAGCTCATCCTCGGGTAAGGGTTGCTGCTCCGGGGCAAAGCGAATGTTGCGAATCACCCGTCCGTCAAATAGATCGCTCTGGCCCCACACAGTCAGGGGTACGAAGCTCCAGACGAGAATTCCAACTAGAAGGACGCTGGAACGGGGCACGTGCCTCAATTCTACCAAAGCGCCTTAGAAAAGGCCGAATTGTTAACGCAATCGTTGAACAATCATCTTTTTGGCGGACTCCAGCAATTGCTTAGCCTTCGGCAAACTGTCGATGCCCTTTAAAACCTGGGGATCGATCTCAATCGCGTACTTCCGCGCTTCATCCACGCCGAAGGCCGTAATCGAGAACTCATACTTCACGCGCTGCTTCAGCCAGGTATTATTCTCGGCCCACTCGGCTTCCGTGAACTCATACTTGTTCTTCAAAAGATAACCATGCAGGTCGGTCAACAAATCCTGGTCAGGCTCCCAGCTAGCCGGCAGTTTCGCTTCCTTGTCACCGAAATGCTTGGCGGTGAAGTTGAAAAACGCCGCCTTACGCAGCAACTCGATCTGGAACCGATTCAACTTCTCGGGAGTAAACTTCTCGTCGGGCGAAATGCCGCCCCCACCGTACACCGTGCGCCCGCCGTCCGTCATCTTCACGTCCTGCAGATTCTTGGTGTCGGTGTTCTTCGCGTAGTAGTAATCGAGGAACGACTTATGCGAGTAATCGCGCTGAATCAGCCGGTCACTCGGCGTGTAATACTTCGCCGTCGTCAGCGCCAAACCAGTGTCTTCGTTCAGCGGATAGACGGTCTGCACCAGGCCCTTGCCGAAAGTATTGTCGCCCACCACCCAGGCACGGTCATGGTCCTGCAAGGCGCCGGACACAATCTCGGCCGCCGACGCGGAGTAACGATTCACCAACACCACCACTGGATAATCCAAACCGTGATTGCCGTTTTGCGCCATGTAGCGTTTCTCGGGCGACGATCGGCCACGATGCGATACCACTTTCTGCCCCTTCTGCAGGAAGCGATCCGCCACCGCGACGCCTTCCGTCAGCAACCCACCAGGGTTGTCCCGCAGATCCAGCACCAAGCCTTTCACATTCTTCTCGCCCAGCCGCTTGAAGTTGTCTTCCACTTCGCGTCCGGTGTTCTCGTTAAAGCTCTCCACGTCCAGATACATGATGCCGGGCTTCAGCCAGAAAGCATCCTGCACACTCTTGCGCGGAATTTCATCACGAACGATATTCAGCACCAGCCGCTTGTCCAGGCCCTCGCGCGCGATGCTGATCTGCACCTTCGTACCGCGGGGACCCTTCAATAAATCGGCCACTTCACTGGTCGTCAGCCCGTCCGTTTTCTTATCGTTCACTTCCATGATCATGTCGCCGGGCCGGATTCCCGCCTTATAGGCCGGGCTACCGGTAAACGGCGCGATCACCATGGTGTTGTTATTCTTGGGGCCCACCGACATGCCGACGCCGTAGTAGCGCCCGCGCTGATCCTCACGAATCTGCTTATAATCTTTGGGGTCGAAGAAGTTGCTATGCGGGTCGAGCGTACGCAGCATCCCCGGGATGGCACCTTTGTAGATCCCCTTATCGGGCGTCACTTTATCGGCAAAGTTGTCTTCCACCAGGGAAAATACGCGGGTAAAAAGTTTCTGCGATT
>JAYVRS010000304.1:0-6961 GCA_043776185.1 Bryobacteraceae bacterium
CTTCCGCGCGGGCGTGGCGCTGCCGCTGTTTTCCATTCACCAGGACTTCGTCTCGCCCTTCATCGATCTCCGGCAGGAGGCGATCCGCCATACGGAGCATTGCATTCGCTTGGCGGCGCAGTTGGGTATTCCTTGCGTGCGCCTGAACTCGGGACGTTGGAAGACGATTCCGAACTTCAACGATTTGATGAAGGCCGGTGGACTCGAGCCGCCGGTGGCGGGCTTCGTCAACGACGATGCCATTGCTTGGTGCGTGGAAGGGATCAATGCCTGCCTGGCGACTGCCGAGAAGGAAGGCATCCTGTTGGCGCTCGAGAACCATTGGGGACTTACTACCCAGCCGGATGACTTACTGCGGATTTTCCGCGCAGTGAATAGTCCCTGGCTGGGGCTCAATGTGGATACGGGGAACTTCCCGCAAGCCGTGTCACCCTATGACGGAATTACTAAGTTGGCGCCACATGCCATTATGGTGCAGGCCAAGACCTATCAGGGGGGCGGCGAATATTACACGCTCGACCTGGATTACCAGCGCATTGCCGGTATCTTGCGGTCGGCCGGTTATCATGGTTGGGTGTCGCTCGAGATGGAAGGCAAGGAAGACGGGGCGACAGCGGTCCCCAAGGCTTACCGAATCTTGCGCGAGGCGTTCGGGGCTTAGTCCTTCGAAGCATGAGTGCGGCAACCACGTGTTTTTTACTTTCTTTCCAGCAGGGGGACTCGCCATTCTAGGCTGTGGCGTCAGCCGTGGGCTAATATGTCGAATTGGCCACCAGCTGGGTAGAAAGTTAGCACTAACTCGCCAGCGGGTTGCGCCGGACGAGTGAAAATACTACCGGCGTAATCAACAACGACAAGATCATCGAAACCGCCACGCCACCCATCACGGCAATGGCCAAGGGCTGCAGCAATTGCGCGCCGGAACCAACCCCGAGAGCCAACGGCAGCATGCCGAACACGGTGGCCAGCGCCGTCATCAGAATGGGCCGCAGTCGCCGCCGGCCCGCTTGGAAAATGGCGTCGCGCAAGCCGAGACCCTGAGCGGTGAAGTGCTGCTCAGAATCCAGCATTAGAATGCCGTTCTTGTGGACAATGCCAATCACCATGATGATGCCCATGAATGAAGATATGTTCAAAGTCTGCCCCGTTGCCATCAGCGCGACTAACGAGCCAAAGGCGCACAGGATGGTGGCCAGCAGGATGGCAAAGGGGTGAGCGAAGGAGCGGAATTCAAAGACCAGGATGATAAAGATCAGGACGATCGACATCAGTAGCACTTGCGTGAGACCGCGGAAGGATTCCTGCTGGATCCGGTAGAGTCCGCCGTATTCGATGTCGGTGCCCGGCGGTAGTTTTAGTTCCCGGGGTAAGCGCCGCTGAATCTCCTGCATCGCGCTGCCTAGGTCACGGCGTTCGAGCCGCGCGGTAACGGCGGATAGATTGCGCAGATTCTCGCGGTGAATTTCCGTTTGCCCCTCCTGCACTTCGACATGCGCGATGCTGGCCAAAGGCACGGTGGTGCCGGTGGGCGACGTAAGTAAGAGGGACTGTAACTGGTCGATGCCCTGGCGCTGTGCCGCCGGATAACGGACCCGAATGCCGATCCGGCGGTCACCGCGGATCATGGTGGAGGCCAGTTGGCCGTCCATGATGGCGGATTCGATATTGGCCACATCGGTGATGCTGAAGCCGGCGCGATGGGCCTTCTCCGGGTCCACGCGAAAGTTGATGGCCGGGCCGATGACGATGGTCTGGTTTACAATATCCACCACGCCGCTCACTTTGGGAAGCCACTCCTCCACCTGCTTGGCGACCGCTTTGAAGACGGCTTCATCGTGGTGGGTGATCTTGATTTCGATGGGCTGCGGCGACCAGGCCAGATCGCCCACCAGGTCCTCCAGAATGTGCGGGAACTCCACTTCGATGGTGGCCTCCGAAGACGTGATCTTTTCGCGCAGCTCGGACGTAACTTCATCCAGGGAGCGCTTCCGGTCGCGCTTCAGTTTGATGAGGAAATCGCCGGTATTGGGCTCCGCGATAGCGAGCGCCAGCCGCGCTCCGGTGCGCCGCGAATAGCTTTCGATTTCCGGCGTGTCGGCCAAATGCTTTTCGATCTTGCGCAGTAGCCGATCGGTCTCTTGCAGCGAGGTGCCGGCCGGCGTGCGGTAGTCGAGCACGAAGGCGCCTTCGTCCATCTCCGGCAAGAAGCCGCTGCCGATATTCCAGAACAGCGCCGCTGTGGTGCCCAAAATGACGACGCTCACCAGTGCGATAAAGCGGGGTTTGGCGAGGCACCAGGCTAAGGCGCTTTCGTAGCGCGCGGTGAGCCACTGCATCCAGCGGCCTTGCCCGGCGTGTTCCGCTTCGTCGAGTTCAAGCACCGGGCCGCCGCTGGGCTTTAACAACCAGCCCGCCAGCACCGGAGTGAAAACCAACGCTAGCACCAACGAGGCGAGCAAGGAGGCCACCAGCGTAAGAGCCAACGCGCGGAAGAAAACCGCCGTAATGCCTCCCAGAAAGACGAGGGGCACAAAGACGACGATCGGCGTCAAGGTGGACCCGATCAAGGCCGGAGTTAGTTCCACGATCGCGCTGCGGGCCGCGTCGTTTGGCGATTTCCCCATGTTCAAATGAACAGCAATGTTCTCCACCATCACAATGGCGTCATCAATCACCACGCCAATACAGGCCGCGATGCCGCCCAGCGTCATCAGATTGAAGCTCATATGCAGCAGGCTCATACAAACGATGGCCGTCAGCACGGCGACCGGAATCACGGCCGCCGCCACCAGCGTGGTGCGCCAATTCTTCAAAAATGCCAGCAGCACTGCCACCGAAAGCACCAGGCCAATCAGGATGCTTTCCACCACGCCCGTAATCGAGTCACGTACCAGCACCGATTGGTCATAGTAAGTAGATAGCTCTATATCTTTGGGCAACGTTTTGCGAATCTCGGCTAATTCCGCATTCACCGCATCGGCCACTTCCACGGCATTGCCATCCGGCTGTTGCAACACGTTCACCAGGACGGCGGTGCGGCCATTGGCGGTGACAATGTTGTAAGTCGGCTTTTCACCAGGAACCACCCGGGCAATATCTTTTACCCGCACCGGCGTCCCCTTCATGACATCCACCACGGTATCTTCAATTTCCTGGGGCTGCTCCATCAAGCCCGTGACAGTGGTAAGGTAAAGGTGATAATTCTCCTGTAACATTCCCGAAGGGACGATGATGTTACTGTTGCGGATGGCATCCACCACTTTTGTAAGTGGCAGGTTTAAGGCGTTAAGGCGTTGAGGGTCGACAATCACGTGATACTCGGGGGCGCGGCCGCCAACGATTTTAGTTTCCGCCACGCCGGCCAGCCGGTAGAGACGGGGCGAGATTTCGTAGTAAGCCAGCTCCCAGAGTTCAGACGTCTTGCGCGACGGTGACGTAATACTGAAACCCACCATCGGGAAGACGGAGAACGTAAGCCGGTTGATGTAAAAACGGCACTCGGGCGGAAGCGAAGGCGTAATTTGTGAAATTCGTCCCTGCACTAAGTGCAGCGCATTGAGGATGTCGACGTCCCAACGAAAGAAGACACTGATCTCGGTGGAGCCCCGCGCCGTGGTAGAGCGGACAGTAGTGACGCCGGGCACCAGCCGGATCGCCTCTTCAATAGGCCGGGTCACCGTGCTCATTTGCATATTCGGCGGCGCGATGCCGTTGTCCACCAGAATGACAATGCGGGGAAAGTCGGTTTGCGGAAAAATGGAAATCGGAATCTGCGGAATCAACATGATGCCGGCCAGAGCAAAGCTGAGCGCCACCAGCACCAGCGCCCGTCCATGGCGCAACGCGAAATCGGCGAGGCTGGACGTCACTGGCCCGCCTTAATCTTCGTGCCGTCAGGTAATTCGTAGCCGCCCTCAATGATCACCGTCTCGCCCGGCTTAAGCCCGCTAAGCACGACGCGCTTGTCACCCACCAGATCGCCGACTTCCACTTCGCGGCGGTGCGCGACCTGCGCGCCATCCACCACCAGGACGGTGCCTTTGTGCGTTCCTTCTTCCAGTTGCAACGCGCCCACCGGCACCAACACCGTCGCCGCCAAACGGCCTGTTTCAAAGGCGACACTGCCAAAAGCGCCCGCGCGCAGGGAAGAGGGTGGCCTGGTAATTTCGCACCAGACTTCCACCGTGCGCCGCTGCGTATCGACGGCGCGACTGATGACGCCCACGCGGCCCCTGATGGGCTCCGCCGCCTGCTCACCGCTTGCAAAACGGCAGTCCTGGCCCAACTTGACGTGCGCCGCGTCCGCCTCCGGCACTTGGGTGCGGGCGGAGACGACGGCGAGATCGACGAGCGTGAAGATCGGCGAACTAGGCTGGCCCAGATCGCCCACATACTGAAACTGCTCGGTGATCACGCCCGTAAAGGGGGCGCGCAATTCGGCGTACTGTAACTGCGCCGTAACCGTGGCGACCCGGCTTTTCGCTTGTTCCACCCGGGACTCAGCGATGCGAATATCTTGCCCTTGCGATTGCTGCTCCAGCAATTGAAGTGACTTAGTGGCCACGTCAAAGTTAGTCTTAGCGGTCGATCGCTCCGTGTCGCTCAAGAGTAAGTCGCGATTGGGAATGGCCCCCTGGTCAAATAGCGCCCTACGCCGCTCGTAAATGGTTTGGGCTTGGTTAAGGATGGCCCGGGTGGTGGCGACTTGTCCCCGCGCCCGTTCGATATCGGTGGGCAGTGTTCCCTGGCGGGTCTTATCCAGATTCGCTTGGGCGTCGGCGACCATCGCTTGCGCCTCTTCGCGCTGCGAAGTAAGATCGCGGTTCTCCAGCGTCGCGAGCACCGCGCCCGCTAGTACCGTGTCGCCTTTGCGCACCTTTAACTCGCGAATCACCCCCGTCAGGCGGGGAGTAATGTTGGCCTGCTCCCGCGGAAAAATAGTCGCCGGGGCCCGCAGACTCAGCGGCACTGATGAGCCTTCCGCCACGGCCGTCTTGACGTCGACGATCGCTTTCTTCGGAGCTTCCTCGGCTGGGTGGCCGCAGCCCGCCAGCAGTAACAAGAGCACTAATAGAAATGAGTATTTCATCGGCCGGCCGCGACCTCCAGATCCGCTTGGGCATTCGCATAAAAAAACAAAGTGGTGAAGTAGTTCGTGCGCGCCTGTTGCAGTTGCGACTGAGCCAACACGGCATCAAGGGCCGGCCCTTCGCCGCCTTCGTAACGCACCCTCGATAGCTTCAGATTTTCCTCAAAGAGCTTCACCTGAGTTTCGGCTATCTTCAACTGTTCAGCCACCGAGGCGATGCGCGCCTTCGCACTCTCGTACTCGCGCGAGAAGACGCGTTCCGAGAGTTGCCGCCTGCTCTCCACTTGTAGTGCGCGCGTCGTGAACTGCTGCGCTAGGCTCCGCGCGCGGAACCAATCGAAGATCGGCATGTTCAAGCTCGCCACTACGGCCGAGCCTCGTTCCCGGAAGGAATAACGGTTCGCATCGATGCCGTATTGATAGCCGAGCAGCACTTGAGGCAATAAGGCGGCCCGTTCGCGCTTGGCATCGAGCGTGAAGCCGCGCTTTTGCAGATCGAAGATCCGAAACTCAGGACGCCGAAGGAAGGCACCAGTTTCCGTGGGGGGCGCTGCCACCGGCGTCAGCGAGTCTTCCAGATCCAGCGTGCCATCGACATCGGGCGTCCAAAAGCTGGCCAACTCCTGGTTGGCCAAGCGCGCGTCGAGCTGCGCCGCGCGCTTCAGCTGATCGAACACCGCCACCTGCGCTGACGCCTTGATCACGTCGGCCTGGGCGGCTTCGCCGCCTCCGAATAGTGCCTTCACCCGGACCTCAAAGCTCTCCGCCTCAGCGAGACTGGCCTGCGCCGAGTCCGCCAGTTTTCTCGCGACGAGCACCCGGTAAAAGGCGACGGTGACGGCGCGCCGTAAGTCGCGCTCCGAAATGCGGACGCCGACTTCAGCGGCGTCGCGATCCACCTTGGCGCGGGCATAGGCGGCGCGAAGCCGGCCGGACGTGTCTAGTTCGAGCGCCATTCCCGCTTGGGTGATGTACTCACGAGAGCCATTGAACGACACGAAAGACTGGCCATCGGGCCGCGGCGAATTGTAGATCGCGCCGCCGGTGAGACCGGTGCGGGGCAGAAAAGTCGAACGGGCCGCCGTGATCCCGAGCGCGGCGATGCGAGCCTCTTGCCGAGCCACCGTGACGGCATTCGGAGCGGCATTGGCCAGCCGGACGCAATCGGCCAGCGTAAGCGGCTGTCCCACCGCCATGCCAATGAAGCTCAGCGCGCAGATCAGGCTCCTTAGGAGCCAAGGAGGGTCCTTTGGCATGCACCCATCATGACAGTATCCCGACGTCTTGACCTGATAAGCTTCTAGCATGCAATGGCGATCTCTAGTGGCAGCATTTTTGGGGACCGCGACGCTATCGGCGCAGTCCTCCGGCTATGCCGGGTCGACGGCATGCAAGACTTGCCACGCCAACATTTACGAGCGTTGGTCGAAGACCCGCATGGCCAACGTGATCGTGGATCCCAAAGTGCATCCCGAAGCTATTATTCCTGATTTCTCCAAACCCGATCCGCTATTGACTTTCAAACGAGAAGACGTCGCCTTCACTTACGGCAGTAAGTGGAAGCAACGTTACTTCAAGAAAGTGGGTGACGACTATTTTCCACTGCCCGCGCAATGGGATGTCGCCAACCAAGTATGGCGTGCCTACAACGTCAAGCCGGGAACGGATTGGTGGACCCCCCACTATGGCACCGATAACCTGCAAAGGCCCACCGGCCCTTTGTGCGATGGCTGTCACTCGGTAAATTACAACCCGCAGACCAAGACCGTGACGGAATGGAATGTCGGTTGCGAAAAATGCCACGGGCCCGGATCGGCGCACACCAAGAAACCGGTGCGGGACACCATCGTCAATCCGGCGCGACTTAGTGCG
>JAYVRS010000305.1:0-6957 GCA_043776185.1 Bryobacteraceae bacterium
ACCTTCAACTCCACCGTCCCGGTCGACGAAACAGCCGTCGTGCCCGAGTCCGGCAAACTCGTCACCGACGTCTCCGCCGCCGCCTTGGCCACCGACGTAATGTTCGTTACCTGATAGACGCCCCCGCTCGCCGCCGACACCGACCGTACCGCCACCTTCGCTGCATCCGTCGTCCGTCCCGTCACCGCGCGCCGGTCCCCAATCTCCCCCAGCGACTTCAAACTCGCCCCAAACGCCGCCACCGCTCCTTGCAAACCACCCGCCACAATCTTGCGCTGTACCAGGTCCTTCTGCTGGTTCTGCAACGACGTAATCGGCAAAGCCGCAATCTTCACCGTCCGATCCAAAATCGTCTGAAAGTCCGACGAATACTTACTGACTCCGGAAAATACAAGTGGCGTGAGACTCACGGGAAACTCCTCGAACGTCTTATCGGCGACCCAAATCAGACCTTGAGGCCAAATTCTCTTACGCTCAACCTCACAGTCCGCCCATGAACCTCACCGTAAATACGCCCCCTCCCCGTGAGCTTCACCATAAATTGAGACCCCCTCCTATGAGCTTCACCCGTAATTTTCGCCCCCGTCATGAGCTTCACCGGAAGCCGAATGAGCTTCACCGTAAATAAGGGGACTCGTCCCCCCCATTTGTGGATAGTTAAGCTGTTGAAAACAATCACCCGGCTCCCGGCTTACGCTCAGTCTCATTCCCCCTATTGGGGTGATTCTCTTTATTTTCAATTACTTAACCACGTTTTACGCTCAACCTCACGACAAAGCCCCCATAATTGGTTCTCTTGGTATTTGGTTCTAACTACTTGAACAACCATTGGACGGCCCTACCGGCCCGTTTTTGGCTCTGGTATGAGCTTCCCAATAAAAAATACCCAATTCCATGAGCTTCATCGTAAACCCATAGCCCCCGCTCACCCCAACGGGGTATAACTTCAAATTAGACATGGCCGCGGGCACCAAAACTCAACCGACCTCCCTGGTCAACCTCTCCGTCGAAGAAGAAAACCTCTCCTCGATCCCGTTCGCCGTCCTCGAACGCCGCTTCAACGGCCGCCAAATCGATAAGCTCGACGTCCGTGGCACCAAAACCCTCCCCGATGGCTCAGAAGTTCAAGTCCTCTGGCAGGTGCAAGGCGACAACGAACTCGGCCTGCCCTCCGAAAAAGACCTCGACATCTTCGTCGCCCTAGGCGTGCTCACCTTCCGCAACAACTTTGAGAAAACCGTCACCTTCAACGGCCGCGAGCTCGCCAAGATGCTCAACACCCAGGTCAACGGCAAATTTTACGACCGCCTCAAACTCGCCATGGGCCGCCTCATCGCCCTCCGCTTCCGCGCCGTCCTCGAAAGCGAAAAACAAGAAACCGTCAAGTGGGTTAACGTCTTCCAGGAAACCAGCTTCGCCGTCGACAAAGTCGCCAACCGCTGCACCGGCTCCGTCACCTGGACCGACAAACTCATCCAATCCATGGGCTCCGGCTTCTTCCGCTTGATCGACGCCAGCCGCTACATGCAGCTCGACGGCATCACCGCCAAGCACCTCTACCGCTTCCTCTCCATCGCCTTCGAGAAGACCGACACCCTCTTCATCGATGCCCGCAAACTCGCCACCGATCACCTCGGCATGCCCCACCCGCCCCAGTACCTTTCGCGCCTCATGCAGACCCTCGAACCGGCCTTTGAGCAGGTCAAAAAGATTGGCGTCCTCGGCGAGTATCACGTGGCTTCGGCCCCCGACTGGCGCATCGCCCTTCGCCGCCACGCCAGCTATGTGCCCGAGCGTAAAGCCCTCATGATGAGCGGCCCCGGCGAAGATCCCGAACTCAATCGCGCCGCCTGCCGCAAGCTCCTCGAAGAAGCCGGTTTTACGCCCAACGTCATGGACCCCTTCCTCGCCGCCGCCTCCTCCACCGATCATTTCTATTCCCTCGAACGCGGTGCCCGCCTCGTCACCGCCATGATCGCCGAAGGCGTCGTCATGCCCGTCGCTCTCTCGCTCGTCCGCCGCGCCTTCGAATCCTTAACCAACGACCCCGAGTCCATGGCCGGCCGCGATCAACTCGATTGGTGCGAAATCGCTCTCCATGTGGTTGAGCGGAAAAAGCAGTCCAAGCAGACTCTGCGCAACGCCGGCGGCTTACTCGTGAAGTTGGTGAAGGATCCCATCACCCGCTCCAAATTCGTCGACGAACACGCCGAAGCCCAGTTCAAAACCCACTTCCGCCGCCGCGAAGACAATCTACGTCGCTTGAAGGGCGACGAAGAAGAACGCATTCTATTACTCGAATACGAAGAGTTCCGCCAAGCCTACGCCCGCCAACTGATGGGCGAAATGGCCGACGTCCGCCGCCAAGTGCTCTTAGGCCAAAAACTCGACGAGCTCGCCAAGCAAGAGCGCTTCGAACGCATGACCGACTCCAGCCGCCGCCAGGAAGCCGAATCCGCTTTAGTGCAAGACATCGCCCGCGCCGAAGTCCCCGGCTTCGACAAATGGCTCCTCCGCCGCCGAGCCCGCCAATCTGTCATGCCCTTCATGATCGACGTCTCGTCGCTGTCGATGCAGTAGGTACCCTGGAGGTTAGGAGCAAATTTCATGACCATTGAAAGTACCCGCCCCTGACCTGCTGTGTTTCCTTGGCGTCCAAATCGCGTAGCATCCGGACGGGCCTCACCACCGCGAATTGGTTCGTAAAGAAGCGGGAAACATCCTCGCCACGCGTCGCCATCTCGGCAATTTCGTCCACCGTCGGACTCGTCTTAGCAACTTTCCGCATAATACCCTTCACTGTTATACAGCACTATCTCTCCCAGTAGGGTGGGCCTCCGGCCCGCCCTCATCGGTAAGCTCCTACACTCAACCAGCAAACCAGTAGGACGGGCCCCCGGCCCGTCGAAGCCTACCCACCGCATACACCCAACAACTAATAGAAATACCCCTCTCCAGCCCCCCATCCACCCGCCTACAGTTTTTTTCAAACGAAGTCGATCACAGCTTTGTAGGCGGAATCCTCTTCCGCTTTTGCGTCCGGTAGCCCCTCCTGTGGCTCGCCGTGCGTGAGCCTTACTCCGCAACACCCAAAAAACAACATGACCATCAAGCTTGCCGCCTGCTGTCTCTTCGTGTCTCTCGGCTTCTCACAAAGCCGTCCAGAACCCATCACCGGTAATCTGCCGGCCCAACCCCTGGGCGCCAGCGACTTACTCGCCCTCTCGGTCTATAACTCGCCCGAGTTAAGCCGGCTCATTCGCATCTCCGCCGAAGGCGACATCCAGGTGCCCATGGTCAAAGAGCGCATCGCCGTCCGCGGGCTGATGCCGGCCGAAGTCGAAAAACGAATCTCCGCCGCCTTCACCAAAGAAGGATTGCTGATTGATCCCGCCGTCACGGTCACCATCGTCGAATACTTCTCGCGCCCCATTTCCGTCATGGGCGCCGTGCGCAAGCCACTTACTTTCCAGGCTTCCGGACCCCTCAAGTTACTCGATGCCTTAAGCCGCGCCGAAGGTCTGTCTACCTCCTCCGGCTCCGATATTCTCGTCAGCCATCACGACCCCCAACATGGCGAACTCATCAAGCGCATTCCGATCCACGGCCTGATTGATCTGGCCGACCCCGAGCTCAATCTCACCCTCACGGGCGGCGAGGAGATCCGCGTGCCTGAAGCCGGTAGAGTCTTCGTCGTCGGCAACGTCCGCAAACCTGGCACCTTCCCCGTGCAGGACGGCACCGGACTCACCGTCATGAAAGCCCTCGCGCTTAGCGAAGGCCTGCTGCCCTTTGCCTCCAAACAAGCCTTTATCTACCGCCGCGAATCCTCCGGCTCCGGGAAAAACGAAATTCCCATCGAGCTCAAACGCATTCTCGATCGCAAAGACTCCGACTTCGCCCTTGAGGCCAACGACATCTTATATATCCCGGATAACACCAAAAAACGCCTCAGTCTCACCACGCTCGAACGGGTCATTACTTTCGGCTCCTCCACCGCTTCGGGACTCTTGATTTTCGGGGCCGGCCGTTAACGGATTCATTAATCAACTTACATGCCACAAGAACTTATCCCCAGCGAACAACACCTCGAAACACCCATCCGCTACGTCCCGGCGGAAAGACTAGCCGTCATCGGCGAGCCGCGTATTCCTGCGCTCCCGCACAGTTTCGTTACCTCCCCCGAGCCCGAGCTGGAGAGTCTCAGCGCTCCCCTCTCCCACTATCTGTGGATCCTGCGTCGGCATCGTTGGCGTATGCTCGCCTTCATCGCCGTCGTCCTGGCGGCTACCTATTTCTTCAGTAAGCGCCTGACGCCAATCTACGAATCCACCGTCACCATTGACATCGACCGCCAGACGCCGCAAGGCGTCATCGGTGCTGAATCCACGCGCTCCATGTTGAACGACGCCGACCAGTTCATTGCCACCCAAATCCGGCTCGTGCAATCGGATTCGGTGTTGCGTCCAGTCGCCGCTAAGTACAACCTGCTTAGCCATGAAGGCCAAATCGACATCCGGCCCGATTCGCCGGTGCAACTCAAGAACCTCAAAATCGCCCGCCCCCCTAATACTTACTTACTGCTAGTCAGTTACCGCTCGCCGGATGCGACGCTGGCCGCGCAAGTGGCCAATGCCATCGCCCAGTCTTACTTAACTCACACTTACAACATCCGCATTCGCGCCAGTTCTAACCTCACCGATTTTATGGAACAACAACTAGATGAACTACGCGCCAAGATGGAGCGCAGTTCGCTTGCCCTCAATCGCTTTGAACGAGAACTAAACATGATCAACCCCGAGGAAAAGACGAATATCCTCACCGCGCGTTTACTGCAACTCAACACCGAATACACTAACGCGCAAACGGATCGCGTCAAAAAGGAAGCCGCTTTTCAATCGATCAAAAACGACACCCTCGAAGCGGCACAAGTCTCCACGCAGGGAGAGGCCTTGAAGCGTCTCACCGAGCGGCTCGGCGAGTTAAGGGAAAAGTTCGCCGAACTCAAGTCGCATTACGGTCCCGCGCACCCCGAATTCAAGCGCGCCTCGGCTCAATTAAATGAGCTCGAGCGGCAGTTAGAAGCCGGCCGCCGCAACATCTCCGGCCGCGTCGAAATCGAATACCGCGAGTCCACGCGCCGCGAACAGATGTTACTGGGAGAAGTCGCCGGCTCTAAACGGGAATTCGACCGCATTAACTCACGGTCGTTCCAATACCAATCCCTAAAGCGCGAAGCCGACGCCGACAAACGCCTCTACGAAGAGTTGGTCCGCAAGATCAAAGAAGCGGGCATCAACGCCGGCTTCCAAAACTCCAACATCCGCGTGGCCGACGCCGCTCGCCCGCCGCAGCGACCCATCTTCCCCGACGTCCGCCTTAACTTACTCGTCGCGCTCTTACTGTCGACACTCCTTGCGGTGGGCGTGGCGGTGGCCGGCGACGCTCTCGACACCACGGTGCGCGATCCGGAGACAGTGGCACGAACCCTAGGCACCGAAGTCATCGGCAGTTTGCCGGTGGTCAAGAACTGGCGCGGCCGCTTGGGGCTCGCCTCCGGTTCGGCCAACGGCCCCAGTAACGGCTCAGGTAACAGTAAGGCGCTGGTAGCTAGGTCACACTCGCCGGGGAAACGCGAGGAGGAAACCACCGGCTTCGGCGAGTCGATTCGCACCCTACGAACCTCCATCCTATTGGGCGACCTCGACCGCCGCTATCGCTCCCTCCTCGTCACCAGCGCTTCGCCCGGGGAAGGGAAGTCGACCACCGCGGCTCACCTGGCGATTGCCCACGCCGAACAGGGTCAACGCACTTTGCTCATCGATGGCGACATGCGCCGGCCCAGTGTTCACCGCCGCTTCAACCTCTCGGCCAACCTTGGTTTAACCAATGTCCTCTTGGGCGAAGTGGGTTGGCGCAACGCCGTAGTGAATCTCGATTCCACTCCCATGCTCGATATCCTGCCCGCCGGTCCGCCCTCGCGCCGCGCCTCCGATCTGGTCGGCCGCGGCCTCTCCGAAGTCCTGGAGGAAGCCGGCCGCGCCTATGACTTAGTCATCTTAGACGCCCCGCCCTTGCTCGGTTTCTCTGAACCCCTCCAGATGGCCTCCAGCGTCGACGGCGTCATCATCGTCGTACGCGCCGGTGAGACTGATCGTAAAAGCGTCCGCGGCGTAGTCACTTCGCTCAAACGCCTCCGGGCCAACATCGTCGGCATCGTCCTAAACGGCGTCCACAAAGAGATGAGCGACAGTTACTATTACTACGGCCACTACAGTAAGTACTACCAACAAAACCCCCACCAATCCGAAGCCAACTAACTCAGCTCATTAACCCCAGTGGGGTGGGCCTCCGGCCCGCCCTCTTCCTCACCGCCTTCTTACCGTCTTCTCACCGTGACCACCACCCACCCCAAACACAGCGCCAACTGGCTTCGCTCAGCCGCCTTTCTCACCGTGATCCAACTCGCCAATCAACTCATCCCGCTCATCTCGATTCCGTACTTAGCCAGCGTGCTCGGTCCGGCGGGTTGGGGCCGCTTGGCGATCGCCCAAAGCTTCGGGCTTTATCTCACGACGATTCTCGAATACGGCTTCAACCTTTCAGCCACCCGCGAAATCGCCACCGCGCCTGACCACGAAGCCATCGCCCGCATCACCGGACGAGTCCTCGCCGCCCAAGCCTGGCTCTACCTCGTCGGCGTCGTAGTCGCCGCCCTCATCCTGCCGCGTTTCGCCATCTTCCGCGATGACTCACTCTTGATACTCTCCACCCTCATCTGGGTCATTCCCCAAGGCATCAGCCTGCAATGGCTCTTTCAAGGTCTCGACCGGCTACCGCTCTTGGCCACCGCCACCCTAGCCGCGCGTCTGCTGGGTCTGGCGGGTCTATTCGCCTTCGTCCACAAGCCCCAGGATTTGGCCCTCGCCCAACTCGTGCAGGCCGTGCCAGCGTTGC
>JAYVRS010000306.1:0-2152 GCA_043776185.1 Bryobacteraceae bacterium
AAGTGAACTCGTGAACGTGAAACGGATTCGGCCCGGATTTGGCGCGCGCCGCCGCATAATACTTCGTATTGGGCGTCGAGATGATCAGTTGCCCGCCGGGGGCCAGCACGCGGCGAGCCTCACGCAAGAACTCGGCCCAGTCGGCCAAATGCTCCACCACTTCAAAGGCCACCACCAGGTCGAACGAATTGGGGCCAAAGGGCAACTGCGCGGCCACCGCTTGCACGCGGTCCGGGGTGGGGACAATGGCCAACGCGTCGGCGGCGCAATCGAGGGCGACGGTGCTCTTGGCGTTCTCGCTTAAGAGCTTGGTGCCGTAGCCCGCGCCCGCGCCGACGTCGAGCACGCGCCGGAAGCGCGATAGGCGGCTCGCGAAAAGGTAACGCGCGTAATGCTCGTTCCAAAGGTCGGGATCCACTTGGCCCGGGATGACGCGCTCGCCGGTAAACTCAACCAAGGTTCACCTCGCTGGTGCCGAAGCGCGCGTTGACTTCGACGCGGCACGGCAGATGCAGATAGCCGTAGACCTGCCCTTCGGCGTGGCCCATCTGCAGCGAAATCGCGTTGTCAATCCAGTCGCACATTTTGTAATGAGTCAAATTGCCGTCGGCGATGGCCGGCGAAAAGGAGAATGCTGAAGGGTAAAGCTCGGGCAGGTCCAAGTGAAAGTCCACCGTCACCGTGTCGCCGGGCTCCAACGGTTCCAACTCAATATTCTCGCGCAAAGTGTTGGTGCCCGCGAAGTCGAGGCCCAGATGATTGCGCAGCATGAAGCCAATGTTGGGCTGCCCGACGGGCTCGGTGGCGCGGGCAGAGATGCGGACGATGCAGCGGGCATTGGGTTCGAGCGCGGGCAGGGGACGGCCATGGACGTCCAGCACGGCGATGCCGATCACTTCGGCGCGACGGTCGCCGTGGCGATGATCGACGTTGGGGATATGGGTGACCACTTCGGGAGCTTGCACGCTCGGTCGCTCGGTAGACGAGACAGGGGCCGGCTTCAGTTCGAGATAAGCGGCATCCTTGTCGGCCATGGCGGCCAGATAGCGGCCGACGACGGCGTCGGTGGGGCCCAGATCCTGGATGCAGCCGTGCTCGAGCCACAGAGTGCGGTCGCCGATGGCCTTCACGTCGCCCATCGAATGCGAAACGAACAGGATGGTGACGCCCTGCTGGCGCAACTCATGCACTTTGCGCAGGCAGCGTTGGCGAAAGTAGATGTCACCCACGGCGAGCGCCTCGTCGACTAGGAGAATTTCGGGGTCGACGTGGATAGCGACCGCAAAGGCCAGGCGGACTACCATGCCGCTCGAATAGGTCTTTACCGGCTGCTCAAGAAACTCGCCGATTTCGGCAAAGGCGATAATCTGGCTGAAACGGGCATCAATTTCGGCGCGCGACAGCCCCAGAATCGCGGCGTTTAGATAGACATTGTCGCGGCCACTGAACTCGGGATTGAAGCCCGCGCCCAGCTCGAGCAACGCCGCCACCCGCCCCCGGACCTCGGCTTTGCCGCTGGAAGGCGACAGGATACCGGCTACCAGCTGCAGAAAAGTACTCTTGCCGGAGCCGTTCTCGCCGATGACGCAGAACGTTTCGCCGCGCCCGATGGAGAGCGAGATGTCGCGCAAGGCCCAGAAGTCACGGTGACGTTTCAAACGGTTGAAAGTCGCCAATTCCTTTAGCCGGTCACCCGGAGAATCGTAGATGGAATAGCTCTTCGAGACGGACTCGAAGTGGATAATGGGCAAGGATGTGGGCTCTGGCACCATCTTGCAGGCTACACCAGTAAGCAAGTGTGGAGGTAATGGAACTTTTTGCAGCGGTTCACCGGTACTGCCGAATTTTATCTAAGTTGTTGATAGTATGGCAATTAGAGGAGTCTTGCCGGCTTCGCCAATCCCCCAGTTCGCGGGGATCATTCACCCTATTCACCGGAAGCGCGAGCCCCTAAGTACTTATACCAGCTAAGTCATTAGTACCCTTGTGCTAACGGCGCTAGCAACCGATGCTACCTTCAGGGACGACTGTACACTTATGGACCGCGCCGATTTAGAACAGTGGAGACCGAAAGAAGTCGCGCGCCTCTTGGCGCTGGTGGAGACGGAACGCCGTTACTACCAAGAGATCGTGGCCAACGTGCCCGTGGGCC
>JAYVRS010000307.1:0-2150 GCA_043776185.1 Bryobacteraceae bacterium
ACCTGCACGGCAACCAACGGCGCCGGACTCAGCACTTCGGTACCGGTCACGATCAAGATTGATCCAACCGCGCCAGTTATCACCCCGACCCTCACCGGCACGCTGGGAGCCAACGGCTGGTATACGAGCAATGTCACCGTCTCCTGGACCATGACGGATCCGGAATCCGGCATCGCCACCTCCACAGGTTGCGCCTCGCAAACCTTGACTGCCGGAACGACGCTGACCTGCGCGGCGACCAACGGCGCGGGACTCAGTACCGCGACGCCGGTGATGGTGAAGATCGACAAGTCCGGGCCCACCATCGCGGGAATGCCGGGAGCGGCGTGCAGCCTGTGGCCCCCGAACCACAAGCTGGTTCAGGTCGCCACCGTCAGCGCCTCGGACGTGGGAGCCGGCATCGCTCCGGGCACCTTCACGGTGAGCGGCACCAGCAATGAGCCCGCCAGTCCGGGTGAACTCGATGTCATCATCACCGCGAATGGTTCCGGCGGATTCGTGGTGCAACTTCGTGCCGAGCGTCTGGGAACCGGTACCGGGAGAACTTACACCCTGACCGCAACCGCCAAGGACTTGGCCGGCAACACGGTCACCCTAACGTCATCCTGCCGCGTGCCCCACGATCAGGGCCAGTAGGGTCGTGCTTGTGCTGTCGAGGATGCGGGGATGCGCGGGACACCGGTCCGGCGCATCCTTCGTCTCAATCTGGAGTGCCAGACAATCTGGAGTGCCGGGCACTTCGACACCGAACCCTTGTGAGGGCGGCCGCACGCTGGTGGCAATCAACTTTAAAATGGACGTGGGCGACGCCTGGGGATCAACTACATCGCCGACGCGATGACCCATGGACAGAGCTCCTGGCATTACCATGGGACGAGAGAGCACCCATGACCGCCACCGTTACCGATAGCGGCACCGAGTCTTCGATCCTAACCCGGCTTTTCGAAGCACAGCCCCAGGATCTAACCATCGGCGCGGCCGAATACCTTCTATCGATCCATTTCCCGGATGCCGACGAGACACGCATGAATGAGCTATCGGATAAGGCCCAACAAGGGGTGCTCACCCTTCAGGAGCAGCAGGAACTGGACAGTTACATCATGTCGGTAACTTGCTAGCCGTCATGCAATCCAAGGCGCGCCGCCGCCTGGTACTTACCGCTAAGCAGTGAACACGGCGCTAAAGAACCTGATTGTCGAGCGCGCCAGCCGACGTTGCGAGTACTGTCTGCTGCCGGTCGGCGTTCACCCTGCCCCTTTCCAGATGGACCACATCCTCGCTCGCCAGCACGGAGGCTCGGATGAGCCCAGCAATCTTGCGCTAGCGTGAATTCACTGCAACCGGCACCAGGGGCCCAATATCGCCGGTGTGGACCCTGACAGCGGAGATGCCGTAAGGCTGTATCATCCGCGGGAAGAAAAGCAGGAGAAGTTCACGAACCTACTTCACCATATAACTATCGAATTACTGCATGCCAGTTACTACGCCTTACAACGGAAGTCGGCGGCGGGGGTCGATGGGGTAACGTGGAAAGAGTATAAGGCGGGGTTGGCGAGTCGGATAACTGACTTACACAGCCGCGTGCACCGGGGAGCATACCGGGCGCAGCCGTCGCGGCGAATCTACTTACCGCAACCGGATGGCCGGCAGCGGCCCATCGGCATCGCGGCGTTGGAGGATAAAATCGTCCAGCAAGCCGTAGTGACCATCTTGCATGAAATATACGAGGGGGACTTTCGAGGATTCAGCTACGAGTTTCGTCCCGGGGCGTAAGTCGTGATCCGCCGCTGGACGATCCTGCATAAGGAATACACGGTAGTACGTGGCGCGGCTCACGCCACCCAACTGGCACATCCGATCGACACTTAGGCTTTCGGCGGATTGGAGATGCTCGCGGATGTGGGCACTGATGTTTCGTTGCCAGCTTCGTTCGCGTTGCGCATTCCGAGCTTGCGCAAGGCAGGATCGAAGATGAGGAGCCAGGGCGATTTGTCGCGGACGGCCTGCAGGACGCGCACGGCATAGGTTTGCTGGTTGGCGTCTTCGGGGAGGCCCAACTGGCGGCCGAGGGTGCCGAGGGCGGCGTAGAGCGAAGCGTCGGACTCGGCTTCGAGCCACGCGCCGATGACGTATTGAGCTTGCTGTTGCTC
>JAYVRS010000308.1:0-2149 GCA_043776185.1 Bryobacteraceae bacterium
CAGAATTACGTCCCGGCCACTCAAGCCATTACCCGCGATGGTGAACAGCGGTTGGGTGAGCCCCATGATCCAACTGATCGAGAGCAGCAGCAGGATCCGAGAGATCATCGCGACGGCCAACCCCAACTGCCGGGCCCGGTGCTGATCGCGCGGCGGCAGCTTGCCGGCCAGAATGGTGATAAAGACAATGTTGTCGATGCCGAGGACAATCTCAAGGGCGGTCAGCGTCAACAGCGCGATCCAGGCGTGGGGGTCGTAGATCCAATGCATGGCGTTAAGTTTTGCCCCTAAAGCAGGGACCATTTTCGCGGTAGGCCGCGATCACGACCGAAAGAAAGGACGAAGTAGACTTCATACCCTCTATTTTGATGCAAAAGGGGTCGGTATGATGAGAAACTAGCTTGAAATTGTTTATTTCCGCCGATAAGGGATCAATATGCTTGGCCGGATTTTGCAACCAGCGGGGCGCGCATGCGTCCAATGGGTGAGGCTTGTTGATCGATGGTAACCATGGCTGCCCATACAATCGAGACTTTGTCTTTGGCTCCCAACTGGGTGAGCCTTCGTGTCCCCTGTCAGATGGAGAACGTCGATGCCGTGCTCGAGATGCTGGAGCCGCGTGAAGTGCAACTGGACTCGAAGAAGCACGACGAGATGTGTACCGCCGTACGAGAAGTCCTGATGAATGCGATTGAGCACGGCGGTCGTTGTGACCCCAACTTGAGCGTCGAGCTGACTTGCATCAAGACTCACGATTCGGTGATGGTGATGGTGCGTGACCCAGGTCCGGGCTTCCGGGCCGACAACCTGAAGCATGCGGCGATCGGCAATCCCCCGAACGGCACGAACTTAGAACACGCCGAGATTCGCGAAGCCCAGGGCCTGCGCCCCGGTGGCTTCGGTATCTTCATGGCGCGCCAAATGGTGGATGATTTGATTTACAACTCGGCCGGTAACGAAGTGCTGATCGTCAAATCGATGAAGTAGGGGACCTACTACTCTCGGAAATTTTGGCTTTGGATCCGTGCCAGAAATGTAGGACTTCGATCAGTTTTCGGACTTCGTCTACCCGGTAGTAGACAAGGATTGGGGTGTGGACCAATTGACGCACGCCGTGCGTCTGCTCGACCGGACTCCCGACATAGGGAAAGGTCTTCAGAAGTTCGACGTGATTGAGAAGATCATTCCCGAATCGCTCGGTTTGGTCTGGAAAATTCGCCCACGAATAGGCCAAAATCGCTTCTAAATCCGTTAGAGCACTTCTTGAGATTCGAACTTGGAAATCCACTGGGGAATCAACTCCCGTGCTTTCTCAAGCGATACTGTCTGCCCTTCGTCCGCATCTTGCGCGCCGCGCTGGATCGCGGCCAGGATCTCGGCATCGACCTCGACTTCTTCGGTGACAGGCAGCTCAAGCTTTAGGTCAACCATGACTTTACCGTACCCTGAAACGCCGGGCAATGCAAGGCGGATCAGCGCCGCGACTCGTCGTAAAAATTATCGACATCGGCTTTCAACTTCTTCAGCGATGGCACGTGAATGTACATCATGTGGCCCGCCTCATACTCGCTCCACTGTAAGTTCTTACGCAGCGCCGGCGTAAGTCCCATGTGGGAAACCGTATATTCCACGGCGTGAAAGGGCGTCGCTAAGTCGTAGTAACCGGTGGCGATGAAGACTTTCATGTGCGGATTGCGCTCAAGCGCGGCGCGGAGGTTCTCGCTCGTATCGGCAAAGCCTTGCCCGCCGTTCTGGGTGATGCCCCAATCCCAGGGGGCGGTGATGCCGCCGCCCAAGGCGAAGTACTCTTTCTCGTCTTCCCAGCCGAGTTGCTCGCGGGCGTATTGGTTCATGATGGCCGTGTAGGGCGGGCGGATGGCGGTGAGGGAAGGATCGAAGGTGGGCGTCTCAGCCGTAGCCGAGCCTTCATGGCCAGTGAGCCGTCCATCGAGACGGCCCACCGTCAGGCCACGATCGCGGAGTAACTCCTTGGTGAAACGCTGGATCTCGACGCGCAAGTCGGAGTGATCGAGGAAATCACGGGACAGCCCAGTAAGTCGAACCAGTTGATCAAGGCCACGCTTGCGCTCCTCGGGCGTTAGAGTGTCGCCCTTATAGAGTAAGTGCTGGTAGTCGCCTGAGGCAAATT
>JAYVRS010000309.1:0-2144 GCA_043776185.1 Bryobacteraceae bacterium
GGGGGAAGGCCGACGATCCTACTGCTGCGATACCGGAGCTTTCAACGCAATGACGAGAGCGAGAAGCTGGAACTGGTGGAGGAGATCTTCGAGAACATCCTCCTGAATCAAAATCTCCTGATGAACATTGCCCAACACGCTGCGGGTTACCTCTCGGCTTGCGCCCAGCTGGAAGGGCAGTGGCAATTGGTGGACGGAAACTTCGTCGAGGGGTGTGAGGAAGCCGCCAAGAAGCGCTACAGCCTCGCGGCGTTTCGGAAGATGGCGCTGGCGGATCCGAAGGACTGACCGTGAACCTATTTGGATGCCCGAGGTCCTCTAGCAAGTAGACGTCTTCCAGGACGAGGACTCCTCCAAGCTCCGGGAGCTCGATGCCCCCGCTATTCGCCTCCCGCATCGCCCACTCTCCGTCGGCCGATCGCCAATCGTGGCGGATAGACCGCATCGGCTGGTCGATGAGGAGCAAATGCCGAAGGGAAGGGATCTCCTCGTAGTGTTCCCGTTTGGCGCCGCAGCCCACCTTGGCTTGGGCCTGATAGCCGGTGGGCGTGGCCCGGGCCGGCAAACCGAGTTGCGACTTCGCGGTGCCGGGCATTCGGGGGGGTTGGTGCTTGCGCAGTGAGATATGGCGCCATCGCCAAGGTGGACACCGCCCGGGCGGCATAGCGTGGTGAAGAGATTCGCCTGGCTACACTCACGTTATCAGGAAACGCGATAACGCCCCGCAGCCGGCGTGCTTGGGCACGGTAAGATAAGGGCGTCATGCTCACCGACACCACGCCCGAGGCTCAACGAGTCTATGAAGCGGCCATCCGGCGGCGGTCACCGGCGGAGCGCGTGGCGATGTGCCTGGAGATGATTGCCGTGACCGAAGATCTGGTTCGTGCGGGTGTTCGCCTCCGCTATCCGGAAGCGACGGGCGAGGAGTTCGCCTATCAGGTGCTGCGAGCCAAATATGGCAGCAAATTGGCCGACCGGGTATATAGCCGCGCAACGTGACCCTACCGCAAGAAGGGGAGGCGACCCTTCAACATCATCCACCAGGAGCTAGGCTACAAGTTTGATTTCTTCCCGGCGATCGATAGCCATGGGTTGGCGGAACTCGCGCGACGGATGCCGGTGGCGTTACCGGCGCTCGATACGGAGCCAGTGCCGGTGATCTCCGCCGAGGACACGATTCTCGCCAAGCTCCGTTGGTACCGCGCGGGTGGCGAAGTATCGGAGCGCCAATGGCGCGACATCGCGGGCATGTTCGCCGCGTCCGGCGAACGGCTTGACTGGGATTATTTAGAGCGCTGGGCCGAGACGCTCGGGCTTACTGACCTGTATCTAAGAATTGGACAGCGGTAATGCGGCCGCCTGCCAGCTAGCCAACGCAAAACTCGAGGTACCTATTTCTTTCCTGTAGGGCTCTTTCATCCCCTACCCTATGCCGGTTTATCCCGGCGCTCTGCCCGGCACTGGATTTCCACCTGGAAATCCAGGTCGTGGCACTAGTGCTTTGACCGGGTGAAGAAAATCTTCGCTTGTGGTGCTCCATCCCACAGCTGACGCTGTGGGCTAGTAGTGGAAAAGGTAGTCTTCACGCGGTCGTGGCACTAGTGCCGCGACCGCGTGATCTGTTAATTGACGGCCTTTCGTGGGAGCCGCTTACTTTGTGCGCGGCTGAGCGATCACTTCAGCCACGCACGAACTCTCAAACTAAACTCCCCTGTAACTCCGAAAGCGGCGAATCAGGTTGTTAGTGGAACTATCATGGGCCAGCGCGGTCTCCGCCTCGTTCTCGAGCTCCGGCACAATCTGATTGGCCAGCACTTTACCCAGCTCCACGCCCCATTGGTCAAAAGAATCAATTCCCCAGATAATGCCTTGGGTAAAGACGGCGTGTTCGTATAAGGCCACTAACTTACCCAGCACGGCCGGAGTAAGTCGGCCGGCCATGATCATGTTCGAGGGGCGGTTGCCTTCAAATACGCGATGCGGTGCCAGCCAATCAACGGTGCCCTCGGCCTTCACCTCCTCTAGCGTCTTGCCAAAGGCCAGCGCCTCGGCCTGCGCCAGCACATTCGCAATCAGGATGTCGTGATGCCGGCCCAAGGGATTCAGCGTTTCGCCGAAAGCAATAAAGTCGCAGGGGATCATCC
>JAYVRS010000310.1:0-2143 GCA_043776185.1 Bryobacteraceae bacterium
GCAGCCGCGACAATTTCATGGCCGACATTGGAATAGGCCAAAGTACTGGCGGCGGAGGCGGTTGGGGGCCCTGTAACGTCATGGGTTGGGCCGCAGGTACCTTCTGCGGCCTCCAGATTCCAATCATTATTTACGAACCGCCACCCGCTCCAACGTGCACAATCAGGATTAGTGCGGTGTCGATTCTTGGAGGCGCTGCTACGCACAGCTTTATTGAGATAACCGATTCTACGGGCGCTTCAGGCTTTGTAGGCACGTACTATCTGGAGGCCATTGGTGAGACTCCGAAGGAGGGCACAGACGACCCAGATGGTCTCAAGCAGAGTCAAAAATACTTGAACAAGAGGCGGACCACTACAGGACAAATGGCGGGAAGCTATTTTAACCCCGCGAATACCGTGTTCAATCAAACGTCCTCAGCAATGTGTGACCTCGCAAGGCGTCTCAATGGACGGTTCGATACGTATCAGAATTGGGCGGTTTCCTACAATGCCGTTCGCGGTCCAAATAGCAATAGTTTCGTTCACTGGTTAATCTCGCCCTTTAGTGAGTTATCGAACGTGAGTGGACCGCCACGAGCGAGAGGGTGGGATCAACATGACAAAATACCGTTTCCTTAAAATGGCTCTAGTGCTTCACCTTCTCCAAGCTCTGTTTTGCGCGAACGTCACTGGTCAGCCGTCACTTTCTCTTGGTCGGATGGAAGGGGGCCTGTTGTATTATGAAGAGCTGACTAGATCTAGGAAGACCGTTACCGTTCCGGTTTCTGAGGAGGTAGTCACAATGTGCAGATCGGGGGATTGCACTGTAGCTTGGAGCGAAGGCGTGACCAAGACCTGGATAGCGATCAGAAATACTCGGACGCAAGACCTAGTGGTTATCGACAATAAGGGTCAGTTTAGCTGGAAAGCTCGTATACCATTCGAAGTTCGATCTATGTTGAGCGTCTCAAAAACCGGTCAAAGTATCGCTGCGGTTGGACGGCTGAATGGCGAGGAGCATATCTGGCATCTTGACGCAGAATCGGCTCAAGCCGTTTGGAAGGTTGCATTGGCGAGATATTCTGGGCGGCTTCAGGTTGGCTGGTTTGACTCGTCTACGAGGAACGTATTTTCTGATGGAGAATGGATTGATCTGTGTGACCTTGATTCTACGCCACGCTGTCGTCATCTCACTGAGGGCGAGTTTCCTGCCGTCTCTCCCGATGGGACGATGATTGCGGTATTTGAAAATGCCAAGACAGTCAGCGTTTACAATGTAAGGCGAGGAGAAGTGATGAGTCGGCTGACGACCGAGTCGGAATGGGCAAGTGAATCTCCGAAATGGTGCCCTGATTCCAAATGCTTGGCAATCAATGAGGCAACAGCCAAGGGTTCTAGAATCGTTCTAGTGAAACTCAACGGCAAGCGGTCTCGCTATAGTCGCAGCACAAACGGAAGGAATACTTCGGAGATAGGTCTTGTTCGGAGCCCAGGCAAAGAAGGGAAGTAGCAATCAAAATTTGGAGTGCCGGGCACTTGGCTAGGGAAGGGTCCAAGTGGTACCAAAAAAGCGGCGTGAGGAGACGGAAAGGCAGGGGGGGGCGAAGTCGTCGGACGACGATATCAGGCGAGGGGGCAGGAGAGCGGCGAAGGCCAGGTCAGTCCGCCGGTGGACCCGGGCTGCACGCCCAACCCGTGGGCCGGTTCGCTCGGGAGCCGGTATGCCGGCTGAGGCGAACGGCATTGGCGCGGACCTCGTTAAGGGGACCGTTGACGTAAGTCAGCCAGTCGGCGAGGATGGTGTCCGGGTTGCCGAAGATATGCCGCCAGAGGTCGAAGGTGAGTAAGTCGTCGGGATCGTCAGCCCATTGGGTGCCGGGCATGACTAAGGGAGGAGCAAAGCCTCAAACCGGAGGGGCAAGCGGGAGCAAGGCAGCCGCAAAGGCCGTCAGGACCGCCACAAAAATGAGCCACAGGGTTACAGAGCGCTACGGTGCAGGGTATTAGCTGGCTACGGGCAACAAGAGCAAGTGAACGACCTATCCTGGCGGTGACCCAGCCCTGAGCGTCACCACCGGACCAGCCCACGCCACCCGGTTATAAGGCACCGCCCGCCGCCCCGCATTCCGCCGGACCTCCTCCTCAGGGCCATCCAAAAACTC
>JAYVRS010000311.1:0-6920 GCA_043776185.1 Bryobacteraceae bacterium
GATGCCGGCCTGACCTTCACTGGTTGGACGGGCGCCTGCACCGGCATGGCGCTTACCTGCACCGTAACTATGACGGCGGATAAGTCGGTAACCCCGAGCTTTAAGTAACTCGTTAATAGTAACCTCTCAGCAGAGCGGAGATACGTCGTGAGGACGTGTCTCCGCTCTTTTTTAGTTAGTCCACTAGCGGCGTAGGTTTAACACTTGTCCCTGTTCCGGCGGCGGGTTTTCGTTGTCTCAGTATATGGAAGGCGTTAGTGCTGTGACTCTGCGAGCAATTACCGCCTTTACACAATTTCAAGGAGATTTATTATGTTTTTTTCTCGTCGTCAAAACTTACTCGCCACGGCACTGCTGCTGGTGACGCCCGTGCTGATTGTGGCCAAGGACGTGGAAGTGCGCCTGCGGACCGCGCTGGCTGGCGGAGCCATCGTGGGACTTACGCCCTCCGGACATGCCGACTACCGGGCCCGTGCCGCCCAGGGCCGGGCCCAGCTGAACGTGGAGGTAGAAGATGTCAATCTGCCTGCCGGAACCCAGGTGGACGTGATAGTGGATGGGGCCAAGGTCGGGGTGATCACGATTAGCGCGGCTCCGATTCGGGGCGGGGAATTGGAGCTGAACTCCCAGGACGGACAGTCGGTGCCGGTGGTGAAGTCCGGTGCGGTGGTGGTGGTGCGCAATGGCACTACGGCGATCCTGAGCGGAGTGCTGAACTAACCCACTTTGAAGGGTGTTTCGGCAAAAGGGCGGAGGCGTGGCGTTCGGCCGCGCCTCCGCCCTTTTTTGATTGGGGCCATGATTGGGGCGAATTGGGAGTAAGATTTCACCAGCGGGATGTAAATTCTGTTCCGCCCGCCGAAGCGCGGTGTCTTAGTTAGAGAAGGACGGCGATGGGACACGGGGAAGTGGATGGACCTTAGCGACGAGGAGCTGGTTACTCGATACCAGGCAGCTCCCGATACGCCGGCCGCCAGAGCGCACGCCGACGAGTTGTTGCGGCGTTATACAGCCCGGGTTTTTAGTTGGTGTTGGCGCTTCGCGGATAACCAGGACGCGGCCGCTGACCTCGCGCAAGAAGTTTTGCTGAAGGCTTACCAAAACTTGCCCCTCTTTCGGGCCGAGGCGAAGTTCTCGACATGGATCTATATGATTGTACGGAATCATAGTCTAAATCACATTCGGAGCCGGGCCACGGAGCCCGCGAGCGGTGCCGAACTGCTCGACGTGGATTCGCAGGATGGCCGCGAGTGGGACACGCTGGCCGTCCTGCTGCGGGAGAGTGATTTGCGGGAAGCCAAGCGATTAGTGGTGGAAGTGTTGGACGAAACGGAGGCCAAGGTGATGATGCTTCACTACGGGGAGGAAGTGCCCCTCAGCGTCATCACCCGCATGCTGGGCCTCGCGAATGCGAGCGGAGCCAAGGCGAGCATTGTCAGCGCCAAGCGCAAGCTGAGCGTCGCCTTGCAGCGAATTCGAGCCAGGGACTTGAACCGGCGTCAAGCCGATGAGAAAAGGGATTGAGAGTATTTATGTCCGAAGAGCGAGACCTACTGAAGACCGTGTTTTCTTCCAGTCCCGAGTGCCCTACCGTAGACGAATTGCTGCAGGCGAGGGAAAGCGGCCACCCTGCGCGAGATCAGCAGGTGGAAGAGTGCCCTCGTTGTGTGGGCGAAATCGCGCTTTATGAACAATTCGTCGCCGATCCGCCCGAGGTAGACGACAAAATCCTGCGGCGCATCAACAGTGGCCTCCCGACGGCGAAACAACCCGAACGCCGGGTTCAGCGCTGGTTCGAGAGCCTGCTGCGCCCCGCTGTCTACGGCCCGGTGGCGGTCGCTTTCGCGGGTTTATTGGTCATGGTCGGCCTCAATTTACAACAGAATAGCCGGATCGGTGATACTCTGCCGATGGAGACTGTGGAGCGCGGCCAAGCGGTGGAACTGCTGGCTCCGAAAGGTGAAATCACCTTCATTCCCGCCGAACTAGCTTGGAATCCTACCGCCGGAGTTAAGCTCTACAAGGTACGTTTGATGGAAGTGGATCATCAAGTGATCTGGGTGGCGGAAACCAAGGCTGCGGTCATTTCACTGCCGAGCGAGATCCGGAAGAAGATATTGCCAGGAAAGAGACTGATCTGGTCCGTAGAGGCTTTTGACGGTAAGGGTCAAGCCATGGGCATCGGCACTCAGGATTTCCGGCGAACCGTAGGCAAATGAGTTAGGACTCAAAAATGATAAAACAAAACACATTGGCCGTTTTCTGCGCCGTCGCGGCGTCGCTGTTGGCAGGCCACGCCGTTGGCCAAACAGTACCGGTGGAGATCAAGGTGTCGAACGAAACCATTCCGCCCGGCGGCACGGTGCAGTTCAAAGTATCGCTCACCGAACCCCGCCCCATCATGACCGGCACGAAGTCGTTCGCCATGGACGATTGGGCGTACGATGGCTTCTACGGCGTGTCGGTATCAAGCCCGCTGGGCGATGCCTTCGGGGTGGCCAGCTACGCCAGGGGTCAGTTTTCCATACGTTACCTGTCCCCGCTCGGTTCTTTCGGCACCGCCCTCGACTATCCCATGATCACGATGGCCGCCCATGTTCGCGCCGATGCACCGCTGGGTGCCCAGTCATTGGTCTCCATCGGGGCCAACTCCTTCACCGATCCGTTGGGTCAGACGCTGTCGTTTGTGCAAAACCGGCCCGGCATCCTCACCGTTGGCGGCAAACTGGCGATCCACAACATGGTGCCCGGCGGCGGCACCTGGGATGCTGGCACCGTCATCAAAATCTTAGGTACCGGCTTCTCCAAGAGCACCAGCATCACGGCGAAGTTTAAGTATTCGTCGCGCTTCATTAGCGGGAACGAAATCGACCTCGTCCTTGCGCAGCCCACCACCATGGATGCGCAGCCGATTGTCCTTACCGAGAAGGTCGGGAACACCACGTTTCAATGCCGTTACTTCTCCTACGACCGCAGTGTGGAAGCCAACAAGAGCTCCTTCCCCGTCGTCGCCTCCGCCATCCCTGTCTTCCCCCTGCTCACCGTTCCGGAGATCTCGGTAAACCAAGAGGGACCCGGGCTCAACGGCAACACGCTCACCGCTTTAGCGCTGCAAAACAACAATCCGTTGCCCGTCACCGTCACGCTTACTGCGTCTACGCCCATGGGCCGCATCGGGCGCATCAGCCTGATTCTGGCCTATGGCGAAAAGATGACGCGGGAACTCGGCGAGTACTTCGGCAGCCCCTTGCCGATCGGTGCCCGCGTCCAAGTGCAGGCTTCCGGGCCGCTGCAATTCGTTCCCTTCCTGGCGGACCAGGGCACGGGCGTGCTCACTCCATTCTCACCCTCGCTCTAGCGGCGTAAACGCCACCTGATGGCCAGCCACAATGTGGCGATGAGTGCGGCGATGAGTGTGGCGACAAGCGCGGCCAACGTGGGCCAACTCACCAGCGTCCTGGGCGTCATCACCCCGGCGTCACCATTGAGCACAAAGGCGGCCCAATGCTTCGGATGGGCCATGGCCGCCCCCCCATTCCGGCCCGCCAACTTCGCCGTCCGCAGGGCCCGGCCCACGGACGCGCCGCCTGCTAACTCCCGATAGAAGCGGCCCATGAGTGCCGCTGACGACCGATCGCCAATGTGCCATAAAGTGGAAACCGTGGCCGCGGCACCGGCGCTCAAAAACGCCCGGCTCAGCGCCGCCGCACCTTCACCGGCCACCACCTTGCCCGCCTCCGTGTCGCAAGCGGCCAAGGTGGCCAAGCGCACTCCGGCGAGTTTCAGGTCATAGATTTCGCGGGCGAACAGGAATTCCATCGGCTGCTCGGCGCGGGCGCCGGAAAGTGCCAAGCGCGAACGGTCCGGGTCGTCAGGATCGGCGATCGCGTGGGTAGCAAAATGCAAAATCGGTACGCCCGCCAAGTTTTTGGAGGTAATATACGCTTTGCGATTGTCGGTGCCCGCGTGCAACTGCGATTGCCCAGGGAACTGCGCCGCCACGCCCCGAATCTCATCCCGCGAGCCCGGCAAGGGGGCTAAACCCATGCCAAATAGCCCATCGGCGTTCGCCTGGACCGGCGATACCGGGTCGGCAAAGGCCACCAGCATGGGCCGCCAGGGCAGAATCCAACCGCGCGCCGCCGGCGTCACCGTCACCATCGAGGCCGCGGGCAGGTAGCTCACTTCGTAATCGTCAATCAGCAAATGGCCCGCGGACCCCTTCATCAGGACGTCAAAGGGCACCGCTTGCAAACGCCGGTCCGGCACGATCAGCAGTCGTTCCACCGGCGATCGGCCCAGCGGCAACGGGGCCACCAACGCTGCCCCCAGTTCACCCGCTGATACCGACCAGTTCGCGGTTCCCGAGCGAATGGCTTCTAACAATTGGTCGATGGTCGCATCGCGCACCGGCCTCGTGCGCACCACTTGCGCCGTGCTCGCCGTAATAAACAGCGCCGCCGTTTCCGCTTCGGCCTTCCAATACTCCACCAGCGCCGTGCGGGGGGGCAACCGTTGCTGCAACTCCCGGAGGGTCATAGGGGCCGGTTTGGCCGCCGGCTCCGCCAACCGATCGCGCAAGGTCCGGGCCTTCCCCTCTTCCATATACCGGAACAATTCCACGATGTCCGGCGCGGGCTCACGCAACAACATCCGGATGGCGCCATCGTAGGCCTCCGCCTTGTCACCCAAGAACGCGGCCCGCAAACTGAAGCCCGCAATGGCTTTGCGCAGCTTCTCGATCGTCTCGATCACTTGGCGATAAAGCACCAGCGCACCCGGCCAGTCACCCTTCGTCTCCCGGATCTTGGCCAGCGAGAGCTGGGCCTTCCATTGCTCTTCCGGCGCTTTCAGTTCATCGGAAAGCGCCAACGCCTGCTGCGCGACCTGGGTAGCTTCGTCGTAGCGGCCTAAGCGCCTGAGAGCTTCGCTCGAATACAGCCGCGCCTCCGCCTGCTCCCGCCGGTTGCCGGACTTGGACGCCAGCGCAAATGAGCGGTCAAAGGCCTTGAGCGCGCCGCGCAGGTCGCCCAAATCCATGGCCAGCACGATGCCGGTGTTGGTCATCACTCCGATCTCGCCATCATGATCCCGTTGTTGCGCAAACAGGCGCTCGGCCTCGCGGTATTGGTTGATCGCTTTGTAGGGGTCACCCATGCGGCGGTAAAGCGCGCCGATATTGGCCAGCAAGCGAGCCCGTTCCGACAACTGCAACGATTGCGAACCCGACGCCAGCTGCCGATAAATTTCGAGCGCCCGTTCGTACTGGCCCACCCGCTGCTGCAACATCGCCAGATTAGCCCGGGAAATCTGGCGCAAGCGGGGCTGCCAGCCTTCGGCCGGATGCCGGTCCGCCAGCCCGGACGCTTTCGCGAAGAAGGCGTACGCGGCGCTGTAATCGCCGATGTAAAAACGAGCGCTGCCGGCATCGTTGAGCGCGGCCACTTCGCTTGAGACCAGCCCGGCCTGATGCGCCAAATCAACCGCCTGTTCGAGCACCGTGGACGCTTCGGCATATTGGCCGGCATACACCCGCGCGCGCCCGGTGATCGTCAGGCAGCCCACCTGGCGTTCCTGACGGCCGGGGACCGCCGCAAAGGCTTCCGCGCACTCCAGGCCATTGCGGGCCGCGGAAGCGTAATGCCCGGCCGCCAACTCGGTTTCGCCCAAGTCCTCCACAATCCGGGCATACGCTTCCCGGTTCACGCCCGGACGCAAGCGCTCGGCTTCGGCCGCATAGAGCTTTCGCGCCGTTTCGAGGTCACCCCTGGCCCGCGCCTCACGGGCGGCGGGCAGCGCTTCGGAAGGCTGCCCGCGCTGGCTTATCAACAGGAGGAGCGCGACACTACTGACGGCGGACCTTTTCACGAGACTAGTCAAAGTGCAGACCTGGATGCGGTATTTTGACGAAACCAACCCGGGAGTTGTTGATTCTATGGGACCGGGGGCCAGTAACAGGATAGCAGGCGGTCGGCCGGGGATTGGCGTAGGTTGTTAATTAGATGTGGGATTTTAGTCGTTACCATGTCCCCCAATGGAACGCCGAGGATCTGCTGCGGGAGTTGGCGGAAGTGAACGCGGGGTTGGTGCTTTGCACGACACGGATCCGCTTGGAGGATGTTCCGGACGATCGTCCGCGAGCCGATGCCTTGGTGCTCGAAAACCTGACGCCGGAAGACGGTGCGCGTTACTTGCGCGAGGGTTTCGGCGTGTACGGTGCAGCAGAAGAGCTGGTGGCTGCGGCCAAAGCCTACGACGGGCACGCACTGGCGCTTACGCTGCTAGGCGCTTATCTGAAGGGCTCCGACATTTCGCGCCGGCATCAGATTCGTGAGTTGCCGATGGACGCAGGCGGCCAGGCCGCCATGCGCGGCGGGTGATGCAGAGCGATGCTGAGCGGGCGGCCGGCCAGCCTGAGGCGGCCATCCTGCGGGCGCTTGGCTTCTTTGACCGGCCTGCCGAACCGGACGCGTTGAAGCTGGTGCTGCCCCCGATGGAGCCGGGGCTTTATCGGGCGGCGTTGGGTCGTCTGCAGGAAGCGCGACTGGTGCTGGCCGGCAACGCTTTGAAACTTTGGAAATCTCTGCGTGTTTACCTTCTCATGAGGTTCGTCGCTCGCTTGGCCCTCATCGCCGTTACTACGCACCCCCAGTCCTACGACTTCGCGGAAGTCGACCGGATTCTCAGCACGGCGCAGCAGCAGATCAACGTACCCATTTCCATCACTCTTACCCAAGGCGGCCGCACCGTCTTGCAAAGACCTATGGCAACACCACGGTGAACCAGTGGTGGCGGGCGGCTACGCGTCCTCGAACGCTGACCATACGCGCTTCTTGACCATGATTCTCAACCGGGGCGTCTTCGAAGGCCGACGGGTTCTCTCCGCCGCGTCCGTGATCGAAATGCAAAAGGATCAAACC
>JAYVRS010000312.1:0-6914 GCA_043776185.1 Bryobacteraceae bacterium
CCCCCCTTGGCCGTCATAACGAAAATGGACATTGTCGGAACCTGATGGGTAATTAAACTCCTGCTGAGCGGTGCGCACAAACACCGGCTCATGAGTTACTTCGCCGTAATAAATTTCCGGCCGCGTAATCTTGAACCCGGCTTGCGTAATTTCCGGCGGTGCGTTGCGAATAAATAGGTCCGGCAAGCCGTCCGCCGTAGTTTGGTTCGCCCGGGCAGCGACCACGCCGTAGCCATGCGTATAAACAAAGTGCGGATTATTCCACCGCGACCGCGCTTCGGGCACTTGCTGCACGTCGATCTCGCGCGGCGAAATCAACACCTGTTGAATTTCGCGCGTGCCATCGGCCTTCTTCACCCAATAGCGATCCACATCGCTATCGGCAAAGACGTAGTAGGGCCGCAACGCCTGAATCTGGGTGATGGCGTCATGAAATGGCTTCCAATCCCACAGGCGTACGTTATCGAGCAGCGTGCGATTCTGCATGGCCGCGCTGGCCGCCTCTGCCGTAGTGCCTTTGGCGCCAAAATCCACTTCCTTCAGCTTCCCGGTCAACCCGTAAGCGGCCCGCGTGCCCGCCAGATGGCGCTCAATGTAAGGCCGTTGAATGGTGATCTCGCTCGGCTTCACGTAGAAGGTGTAAACCAGCCGCGGCAGCACCAGTGACACGATATAAAGCGCCCCCAATAGCCCAACGGCGGCGATACGCCACTTCATCGCGAACAGCACCGCCGCCATCAGAGACGCGGCCACTAACATCCATAACAACGGAATCGTAAACTTTTCGTCGACGTAGTCCACGCCGACTAACAAGCCGTGGTCGTTGCGCAACAGGTCGTAGCGATCGAGATAGAAGCCCACGGCCAGTCCAGCAAAAAACAAGGCTCCCATCACGCGAATAAAGCCCCCATCGAGCGCCCGCCCGATGTGAAGGTCACGGATATCAAAGCCGTCGGGCGACATGTGGCGCACGCTTGCGATGAGCGACATGGCTTGGCTCGCCAGCCAGTAGATCAAGCCGCCCGCGACCACGGCCACCGAAACAAACGTCAGCAGCAGCCGATAGAACGGCAGCTCGAAGAAGTGAAAGGCGAGCGGTAGATTAAATACCGGGTCACGGTAACTGTCGCCCAGATCGCGCGACCCAAAATAGCGTGCCACCGCCCAGGCATCAACCGTCATGGCCGCCATCACACCCGCAAGTAACAACAAGACGACCGCACTGATGCGGGCATAGCCGGGGTACTTACTCAGCCCGCCGCCACCACTCTTTAAGCCCCTCGCGTGGACGAGAAAGAAAAAGACAAAGAGCAAAATTGCCGCCCCGACAATGGGAGCCGCCGCGTAAAACCAAGTGTCGTACCAGAGTTCGAGCTGGCCGATCTCGTGCCACCACGCGTAATCGATGATGAGGCCCGCAATGCTGCGAGCGAAAAAGAGCAGCAGAAACAGACCGATGAATAGCACTCCAAGGGAGAGTCGTCGGGGACGGGGAGGGGAAATCTCGTAAACGGCCATGCCCCTATCATGGCACTCCACGAGCGGTTTTACGGACCAAAGCCAATTTCGCCCTATCTCTCTTGTTATGTGATGGTTACAGAATGCGAAAGGGGGAGCGTTTCCGCTCCCCCGCCGCGTCGATCGAGTACTACGCTGGGATCATCAATACTTGGTCCCCTGCAAATCGGGGCTGATCACCTACTGAAAGGATACCATGCGCTCTCATAGCTACGTGGCGGCGAGCCGCGTGTGTGCCGCTTCGCCCGCCACGCGATACATGTAATAAACGTCAGGCCGCCATGCCCAGTCTCGCCATCTTTCGTTCGCACCCTGCGGCCACCGTCCTTCTTGTGTTGCTCTATTCGATCGCCGTCACCTTACCCCATCAGCCCGTACAGGATTGGCTAGTCAACAACCTGCTGCGCCCTCTCGGCAGCCAGACTTTCTACTCACTTATGGCGGCTCTAGGCTTCATCGCCCTCAGCACCGCCGCGCTGCTTGTCGCCCGCCGGATGCCCAATCATCTCGCCCGGCTGGCCGTCAGAAACTTCAGCATCCTCACGCTCGTCCTGGTCCTGATCGCCTGGCGATTGCTCTCCGTCAACAACGCGGAGCTAACTCACTTTCCGCAATACGCCACCACCGGGTTTGCCCTGATGGCGCTCACCCTTTCTGTCACTGAATCGCTCAGTTGGGTGATCCTGCTCGGCGGCATCGATGAAGCCCATCAATATGCCGTCCTCCACCCCACCTGGGGCATTCCCTACGACTTCAATGACATTACGCTCGACTTTCTCGGCGGCGCAATTGGTGCACTCCTGTGCCTGCTGTGGCTCAAGGCCGTGCCACGTCCGCAGAAAAGCTGGCGCGTCGGGCTAGGCACTACCGTACTCGGACTCGCCGTAGCGGTCGGCGCGCTGCTCCTGCGTACGAATCACGCCCTCTTGTATCAGGACGTTCAAAGGTCAGACTACCTGTTCGCAATCAGCCGTATGCCACCCAAAGGTTTCTGGTTCTTCGACCCGACCTGGGGGCCCCGTTCCATCCATTCACTTACCCCCATTGAAGGGCCGATCCTGTTAGTCGGCCTGCTATCCCTCTATTCGCGTCTCGATCCACGATACCAATCAGCCTATGACTCACTGGCCCTTCGTCGGCGTGCTTAGCCTACTCGCCTTCTGGTTGCGAACCGGGCCACGTTACCACCAAGTCTTTGGGATTCCGGGCTTCGTTAATTTCACCGAGACCGATGCCTGGTTTCATGTCCGCATTATCCGGCAGATGGTGGGTAACTTCCCGCACCGGCTAACGCTCGACCCCTACGGGCGCATTGATGGCGGCCAATCCGTTGATACGGGCATCTTCTTCGATGCCATTCCGGCCTTCATCGGCTGGATAGCCGGCCTCTCGGATGTCGGCATTCACCAGTTGGCCGCCTGGTACCCGGCTATTCTCGGCGCGCTGCTGATCCCGGTCACGTTCCTCTGCGGCCGCAGTATCTTCAACCAGAAGGCCGGTCTCTGGGCCGCCGCCGTCGTCGCCACGCTCCCCGGACACTTCCTGCACACCGGCAGCCTCGGCTTTACTGACCATCACGTGATGGAAGCCCTACTGACGAGCCTGCTCCTCTACTTACTCACCAGTAAGGCTCACCCGCTTCTGCTGGGTGCCACCCTGACTGCTTATCTCCTCACCTTCGCCGGCGGGGCCTTCGTCGTCGCCCTCATCACGATCTGGTATTGGCTCGAAGCGGCGCGCGGCACTGGCACCGATAACCCGAACCCGCGCGACTTCGCCCTGGCCTGCCTGATGGCCGCCCCCTTCACCATCCGGCAGCAGCACGTCTACCTAACGCGCTACTCCCGTCGCCGTGCTCCTCGCCGCTGCCGGACTCTGGCTGCTGCCCGCCTGCGCTCAGTGCTGCCAAAGACAAACCAATCCCCGAAACACTTACTTCGCGCTTTCCGCCATAACCATCGCCGCGGCCTTGGCGCTGCTATCATTGGCCCTCCCCGGCGAAGAGTCCCTCTTCGCCGTCATCAAGCGCCTCACCGCTTCCGGACCCCTCGCCGAGACGGTCACGGAGTTACGATCGCTCACTGGCGTGAAAGGCTTCTTCTCGCTCGAGTACCCTTGGCGCGAATTTGGTGGGGCCTTCGTCCTCACCCTGATTGCCCTTCCCCCACTCGCTGAGTCCAGTTCGAAGAAACCCAACCCCAACCACCTCCTCTTTCTTTTTTGGGCCACCACTTTCTTCATCATGGCCATGACCCAAGCCCGCATGACTTACTACTTTGGAGTCAGTGCCGCGCTCCTGAGCGGCTATCTGATGAGCCAGATCCCGACGCGCTCGTTGGCGGCCCTGGCCCTCGGTGCCTTCCTGATCGTCCCCAACTTAACTCAAGCCGCCCGCGACCGCGACCCGCTCCCAGGGCAGATCTCCCCGAACTGGAGAGAGGCACTTACTTATCTCCGCGACCTGACGCCGGCATTGCCGAACCACAGCGTCCTCGCCTGGTGGGACGCCGGCTATTGGATCAGCACTTTCGCTCACCGAATTCCCGTCGACAATCCCACCCAAAACAATGCGGCCGCCGCCGCCAACTTCCTGCTGGCCACCGAGGAACCAGCCGCCCGTGACGCCCTTACCAAAGCCCACGCCCAATACGTTTTAATTGACCACCGGCTGCCCTTCGTGGGCGATGAGAATGGATTCCGCGGCATTTTCCTGAACCTATTTCCCTACACCGATCGCTACCGTGTTCAGGATTACGTCTTCGATGTGCAAGACGCATCGCGCCGCCGCCTCTTCTTCCGCGCCAAATACTTCGAGACCATGCTGGTGCGCCTCTTTCTCGCCGGTGGCCAATTCGTCCGCGCCGAAAACAGCGGGCCCTTCGCCGTCGTCGAAATCAAAGGTCAAAGGCTAATCAAAAAGCGGCAGTTCCCGTCATTGCTTGACGCGAAGCTGCCGCTCTGTGCGATGGATGTGGAAGTAGTGAGCGAGAGTCCCCTCGGACCATGTGTCGATCTTGAGCCCGTAACCCTGGTGGAAACCGCTTTCGCCTCGTCCACTGCGGCCGTTCGTCGAATCGGCGCGAGCCGCGCCCAAGTGCAGATGTATAAGGTCCGTTAGCTGAGACGCCGGCGGAACCAGATCACGCCAGCCAAGCCTGCGCCTACAATCGCCAGCGTACCCGGCTCCGGTACTGAATTCAGTTGCAGGAACAAGCTGTCTGGCAGGAAAATCGAATCCCCATTCGACATCCCCGTCGACAGTTCCAGGCCCATCAGAAAGATCATGTTGCTGGGGCCATTGGTCAAAACAAAGCCGGCGGGAAAAATGTTCATCGCGCTAAAATTCCCGGCGGTGGAAATGTTGCCAATCACTCGAGGCGACGCTTCCGTACCTTCGACGCCCACGGAAACAAAGTTCCCATTCGAGCCAATACCGTCTATCCCAAACGAGCCGCCCAGGTTGGTCGGCGGAGCACCAGCAAAAGTGACGAACGCGGCGAAGTTCAGGGTGACAGGCGAGCAGGGTCCGGAACAGGCGATCAGCGCATTCGTAAACCGAAAAGAAAACGGTCCAATCAGAGGCACATTCTGTTGCACTGGAAAGCCGTTGTCATAAAGGTTAAGGTCTCCCGCAATGGTGTAAGCCCCATCCCCAGCCGGTATGAAAATCGGGCCAGGAAAAGTACCCGGCGGCACGGTAACCCCTTGAAACTGCAATGTGTAGCCGGTGATCGTGATCGCCGGTAACGCCAACGCTCCCAACAGCACTACGCCAGCAAAACGCAAGAAGAATGACATTTCTACTACCTCCGACAGATGTGACGACTTTTCGCAGTATACCCCAAATTCGCTCCATTCCTTCCAGGACGTATAGTAAATATATGATCCTGCGCACGCTCATCTTCGCCTTATCATCGACTCTCGCCTTCTCGCAACCATCGAAGTTCGAAGCCCAAATTCAACCCTACGTCGATTCCGGCCGATTCATCGGCAGCGTGCTGGTTGCTAAAGAGGGCAAGGTCCTTTACCGAAAAGCATTCGGATTCGCCCAAGCCGAATGGGAGATCCCCAATACGCCAGAAACCAAATTCCGCGTCGGCTCCATCACCAAACAGTTCACCGCCGTGGCCATCCTGCGCCTCGTGGAGCAAGGCAAACTCAAGCTCGACGACCCCACCAGAAAGCATTACTCCGCCGCCCCGGCCACTTGGGAAGCCGTCACCATCCACCACCTGCTGAACCACACTTCCGGCATTCCCAGCTACACCGGGCAGCCCGGCTTCCTGGAAAAATCGGCTCTTTCGGCCCAACCCTCCGACATCATCAAGCCCATCCAGGCCCTCCCCCTCGAATTTGTCCCCGGCACGAAATTCGTTTATAACAACTCGGGCTATCTGCTACTCGGTTTGATTCTCGAATCCCTCACTGGGCAGCCTTACGCCGAGCATCTCCGGCAGACCATTTTCGAGCCGCTCGGGATGAAAGACACCGGCGCCGATGTCAGCGCCGCGATCCTCAAGAACCGCGCCGCCGGTTATGTCCCCGCTGGTAAAGAACTTCGCAACGCCCCTTACACCGACATGACTTGGCCCTTCGCCGCCGGCGTACTCTATTCCACGGTTGACGACTTACTCAAATGGGACCAAGCCCTTTACACCGATCGTCTTTTGACTAACTCGTCCAAGGAGAAACTCTTCCAGCCCGGCCTGGGGAACTACGCCTACGGCTGGTCCACCCGGAAGCTCGGCACGCATGCCGTAGTTGACCACGGCGGTGGCATTCAAGGCTTTAACACCCACATCGCCCGGGTGCTCGATGACCGCATCGCCACCATCGTACTGGCGAACATGAATACGCCCGCCGCCTCACAATTGGCCATCGAGCTTACCCGCCTGGCCCTGGGCATGAAGGCCAAAGAAGATTTCGAGGAGATCACACTCGCGCCCGACAAGCTCAAAGAATACGAAGGCATCTACCCGCTGGCCCCTACCTTCGCACTAACGGTAAGGTCATCGCCGATGACCGTCCAAGGTTCCGGCCAACCGCGCCTCCCGGTGTTCGCCTACGCTGAAGACAAATTCTTCGCGAAAGCAGTCGACGCCCAGGTCGAGTTCACCCGCGGCAATGGGAGAGTGGACGGCCTCATCCTCCACCAAAACGGTATGGATCAAAAGGCCCTCCGGCAAACTGCCTTGGTCCCCGCCGACCGCACCGAGTTACCTCTCGATAAAATCAAGAACGCTGATTACCCAGGCACTTACACACTCCCCAACGCTCCGGTAACTCTCACCATCGCTTACGCCGAAAACCAACTCACCGCGCAGGTAACTGGCCAGCCCTCTTTGCCCATTTACCGCTACGGCCCGGAGGAATTTTTCTATAAGGCCGTTGACGCC
>JAYVRS010000313.1:0-2137 GCA_043776185.1 Bryobacteraceae bacterium
GGATTAGTTTTTCTTGGCGATCACGGTTTCGCCGGCCGTCACTCGTTCGCCCACTTTGACGGCGATCTTCCACTCGGGTCCGAAGAGCAGATCCACGCGGGAGCCGAACTTGATCAGCCCGATGCGTTCACCGCGATGCACAGCGTCGCCCGGCTTCTTGTCGCAAACGATGCGTCGCGCGATTAAGCCGGCAATCTGGCTGAACTCCAGGCTGCCGCCGTCGCCTTCGACCACCAGCGTATTCTGCTCGTTCTCCACTGACGCCGCCACTTCGCTGGCCACCAAAAACTTACCCGCTTTGTACTTCACCGATTTCACTTGCCCGGCAATGGGCGAGCGATTGACGTGTACATCGAAGACGTTCAAAAAAATCGCCATGCGCGTGCGGCCATCAGGCTCTGGGCGGATGAGCACCACCTTGCCGTCGGCGGGCGAGACCGCCAACCCGGGCCCGCTGGGCGCGATGCGTTCCGGATCGCGGAAGAACCACAGGCAAAAGACGGCCAGGATGGCGAAGGGGATCGCGGCCCAGGGGCGCGTGAAGAAGCCGAGGAGTAAGCCTCCACCCACGAGAAACGCGGCGTAATAGAGGCCAGTCGAAACTATCATGAAATCCTATTGTCGCAAGAACCAACCCAAACCGCGACCCTTAACGAAGGAACCCGTGCAGCCGTTTGAGAAAAGCCTTCGCTTCGGCATAGGCCGGGAACTGGCGTTCGGCCTCGCGAAACTCGGGTGGGTGGATGCTGCGGCGCGCGCCGCGCTGCACCACCGGAATCTGGATGTGCAGCATCTCGTGGTACATCACAAAGTCCACCACGAGGCGTGGCACACGCGGATGATCCAGCAGGCGGCTGAGCACAATGGCGTGATGGTGGGGGTCGTAATGTCCCAACAGGGTGCGCGCGCGTTGAGGGCTCCAACCCAGCTGAGGGCGGGACACGACGCCCGCGAAATGCTGCTGGTTCACGGTCTCGAAGACCTCGGCGAGATCGAAGCACACGCCAGCGGGCGCGGCGATCTGCTTCCGGCCCCGTGCTTGGCGCATGGTGCCCAGATCCTGCCGTAGCTCCTCACGATTGACGTACTCCCGGTAGCACTGTTGAGACTCGGCGGGAATCGGCCGGCGGTAAAGTTTCGCGAGCAAGATCCACAGCAGTGACTCGATGACCAGCGAGGGAGCGTCGCGCAACAAGTCGCTGATGCCCACGATCAACCGGCCTTCGCGCAGCCGGATGCGGCTGTTTAAGTTGGTGAACGGACGGAATTCCACGCGCACGACCGGCATCGCCGTGCGAGGCTTCAACAGCTCGAAGATGCGCTTAGCCATCTCCAAAGGTGTTTCCACGAGCAAACTGCTCTCGACTTGCATCTTTTGGTGAGGGTAACATGGAGGGTTACTAGTCCACGTGGAACTTAAGGAGACGCATTTGCCCAGAGCAAAGATCACGGCGCTCGGCTGTTGGACGCCGCCGCGTTTGTTGACGAACCAGGATCTCGAGAAGATGGTGGATACCACCGACGAATGGATCTTTTCCCGCACCGGTATCCGGCAGCGCCACATCGCCGACCCCGGCATTGCCACCTCCGACATGGCTTTTGAAGCCGCCAAAATCGCGCTCGCCGCGCGGGGCATGGAGGCCAGCGAACTCGACACCATCATCGTCTGCACCGTCACTCCCGACATGTTCTTCCCTTCCACGGCCTGCCTCGTGCAGCACCGTCTGGGAGCCAAAGGCGCCTGGGGCTTTGACTTGGTGGCCGCCTGCTCCGGCTTCATCTACGGGCTCACCACCGGGGCGCATCTCGTGATGGCCGGCACCCATAAGAAAGTGCTCGTTATTGGCGCCGACACCATGTCTCGCATCATCGACTATCAGGACCGCGCCACCTGCGTCCTGTTCGGCGACGGCGCCGGCGCCATGCTGATTGAGCCTGCTACCGACGAAGAAGAAGGCTTCATCGGCTTTCTGAACGAAATCGACGGTTCCGGCGGCGAAGCCCTGAAAATGCCCGCCGGCGGCAGCCGCCGCCCGTCCAGCCACGCCACCATCGATGCCCGCGAACATTTTGTGCACCAGGATGGGCAAGCCGTATTTAAGTTCGCCGTGCGCAAGATGTACGAAACCTGCCGCGA
>JAYVRS010000314.1:0-6901 GCA_043776185.1 Bryobacteraceae bacterium
AGAAGAAGATCAGCGGAAAGACGTAGTTGAAAAATAGAACGGACTTCTCGCGCATCGTCAGGCGTAGAGTCATGCGGATGTAGGCTATATATGGGGCCATGATAAGTTTCCTCGGTGAAGATCCCCTCCCTAACGGTCGGGGTTCGTAAGGGATTTAATTAATCACGCAAACTCTTACCGGTGAGTTCAATAAATGCGTCTTCCAGGGTGGGGCGCTTGAGCTGGACATCCACTAACTCGATGCCTTGGGAATCAATCCATTTGACTAACTCGACTAATGCGCGCGCCGGGCGGGCGGCGAGCACGGTGAGCGAGCGGCCATCGGAGCCCGGCACTAGCTTTTCGGCGGAGAAGGCCGCGGCTTCGGGCAACGTGGGCAAGGGATGCTCCGTCACGATTTCGATTTTTGAAAGGCCCAGGGTGCGCGCTTGAATCTCGCGGGGCGTGCCGTGGGCCACGATGCGGCCTTCGTCCATAATGGCGACGCGGTCGCAAAGTCGTTCGGCCTCTTCGATGTAATGGGTGGTGAGGATGATGGAGCGTTGGTCGCCGCGCAGCTGTTGAATGAGAGCATGGATCTCGAGGCGGACTTGGGGGTCGAGCCCGGTGGTGGGTTCGTCGAAGAAGACCACCGTTGGGTCGTTCACCAGGGCCAAGGCGATGGCCAGACGTTGTTTCTGGCCCCCGGAGAGCGTCGAGTAGAAGCTTTTGGCTTTGTCCTCCAGCTGCAGGCGCTTCAGCAGCAGGAGGGGATCGGTGGTGCGCTGGTAGAACGAGCTGAAGAGCTCGATCGCCTCACAGACCATCATCTTGTCAGGCAGATTGGTCTGTTGTAAGCAGACGCCGATGCGGTCTTTGAGGGCATCGGTATCCGCTGCCGGATCGAGCCCCAGCACCTTCACGTTGCCCGCCGTGCGGGGCCGCAGGCCTTCCAGAATCTCCACCGTACTGGTTTTTCCGGCGCCGTTGGGACCCAACAAGCCGAAGACTTCGCCGGGATGAACCTCGAAGTCAATGCCGCAAACGGCCTGGAAAGTGCCATAAGACTTTTCGAGACCCTGCACGGAGATCACAGGAGTGGACATATTCGAGAGTTTCCCATGAGAGCGGCAGCGGTGGCGTGAAATTCGGATGAACTGCTATTCGTATTGGCGTGGACGAGGCCGCACCACGATTGCGCCATCATTCGTCAGATCCCACCATATTGCATCGGGGTGCCCGTCGGCACGGGAGGTGATCTCGCGGCGCTCGCCTTGCCGCTCGACGACGATGCGGCCATCGTGCATCTCTTGAATCTCCCAAATCGCCCCGTCGATTTCGATCTTGTGGTTGGGGCTGTAGTAGCGCTGCAACCAACGGCTGAGCCCGTCGATGCCGGGGTAGATGACGCGTTCGGTGATGTTGGCCATGTCGAGCTTGTCGCGAATTTCCCATTTGAGGCTGGCGGGAAGAATGATACGGCGCGCCAGTCCGGGCGCTTGCCGGGCCAGCCACTCATCGATTTGCACGACGGGGTTGGAGACAAAGGAGAATAGGGCGGCTTGGTTGACGATGCGTTCATCGAGGGAGGGCGGCTCAAAGAAGGCCACGCAGTGGTCGCCTTCGCGGGCCACGTTGCGGTCGAACTCCTCCAAGGTCTTCGCGTATTGGTTGAGCATTTCGGCGGTGAAAAGCAAGGCGCCTTCCTTCTCCAAAATGCGTTTGAGACCGGAGGGCAGCAGGTCGCGGCAGGCGATGAAGTCGATGGCGAGAATCATGCCGTCGACGCCGAAGTCGTCGAAATTTTCGGTGGCGAAATGGAGGGCGACGTTGGGGGAGAAGGTCCAGTCGAGGAGGCGAGTGGGCAGGCCGTGGTGCTGGGCGACGGCTAGCCAGTTCCAGGTGGAGTCGCGGGGCACTTCGCTGGAGGCGGCGTATTTGCGGAAGTTGCGCAGTAGCGGATCTTCGAGCGTGGGGTAACGCCCACCGAGCCGGCACAGGCTGGTACGCGGAGGAAAGGCGTGGTTGGCGACGCCGCGAAAGGCAAAAGGGGCGCGGAAACGGCCGTGGGGCTGATACCAGGAACGGTCGTAGAGCCGGTCCTGCAGGTCGGCCCAACTTTTTACGCGAATCTCCTCCATGAGCGTTTCCTCCTGCTGACTATGCTACAGCCCAGGGGGCCGAAATTCATTCCCACGTGCAATTTCTGGTTCTTCACCCGTCGCGGGCCTATAATGAAGCAGTCTCCATGGATCTCAAGAAGAAGTTGCAGGACGAAATTGCGGTACTCGATTACGAGATGCGCAATGAGCTGCCTAAAGAAATTCTCAAGGCGCGCGCCCACGGCGACTTAAAGGAGAATGCGGAGTTCCATGCCGCCAAGGAACGTCAACGCTTTGTCGACGCTAGGCTCGCTCAGCTGCGCACTCGTCTGGCGGAGTTGTCGATGGTGGACCTTAGCAAGATCCCCCACGATCGGGTCGGGCTAGGCTCTACGGTGGAGGTTCTGGATCTTGTCAAAGACGAGAAAATAACGTATAAATTAGTTCCAAGCGAAGACGCTGACGTGGCGGCGGGTCGCATCTCTACCGCTTCGCCGATTGGGCGCGGTTTGTTGAACAAACATGTCGGCGATGAAGTGAAAATCACGATCCCCGGCGGTCTGAAAGAGTTTGAGATCCTCAGTTTGAAAACCATCTACGAGTCAGAAGAGCTATGACCATCACCAGAGCCATCGGAGCCGGCTGCAATACGATCATCGTGGGTATCGTCCGGGGGCTCGCGTTGGCGCGTATTCATCCGAATGTCCTTACTTTCATCGGTTTGCTAATCAATATCTGGGCGGCCATCCTGCTGGGGCAGGGAAATTTTCGCGTGGCGGGCTACGTGATTATCGGCGCCGGCATCTTTGACATGGTGGACGGCCGTGTGGCGCGCGAAACGAACCAGGTGACGCGATTCGGCGGCTTTTTTGACTCCGTGCTCGACCGGTACTCCGATCTGGCCCTGCTGATGGGGCTGTTGGTCTACTACGGCAATATCAACCGGCCGCTATACGTTGTGCTCACTGCCATTGTGATGACGGCCTCGGTGATGATCTCCTACACTCGGGCGCGGGCCGAAAACGAGATTCCCACCTGCAAGGTTGGCTTTCTGGAGCGTCCCGAACGCGTGGTGCTGCTGATCATCGGTGCCTTGTTCGACCGCATGGCTCCGGTGCTTTGGGTGATCGCCGTGATGGGCAACCTCACCGTGGTTCACCGCATGATCTACACCTTCCAGCAGACGAAGCACCTGGAAGACGCCAAGCTACTCCGGTCGCCCCAAATGACCAAGGCTGCCGCGCGCTCCTAAAAGCTAAGTATCGAGCTTGTAAAAATAGCGATACACCACGATACAAAGCGCGAGCCAAGCGGCGTACACCACCAGCACCGCCAGCGAGCTGTTTACCTTGGGTACCCAACCTGCGACGTTAGCGACGCACCAAGCCAGTACTAGAACGGCCAAGGCGCTTGTCTCGACTCGCGCTGTTTGCCAGAGCGATGGCGGGGTCTGTTTTTCTCCCATGATTGTCCTCCGAAAGTCCAAAAACCTTGACAGAGAGTAACATAGGCGTTCACTAGCGGACCATACCCGCCGATGAGGGACCGCCTTCCAGGGGTGATCACCCCACCCTAATGTGGGTGCGAGCCGATTGCCGAAAAATTAATCGGGAGGCTTTACAAATTTGTGGTAGTCTAAGGATGTTTGCGAAAAGTGTGCCCACTTTTCGAATACAACCCTCTTGGAGTCACACTACCCTCACGATGAGTTATACGGTTTTCCTTGGGAATTTGCCGGTTTGGGTTACGGCCGATGACATCGGGTCATGGCTGGCCGCGGACAATCTAGTCGCCGATTCAATCAAAGTTATTCGCAACCCTGAGACGCAAGAGTCTAAGGGGTTTGCATTCATTGAAGCCCCCAACCAGGAAGAGATGGATACCATTATCCGTCGCTTTAACCATGCGCCTCTTGAAGACCGCATGTTGCGCGCTAATCCAGCTCAGCCCCCCAAAGGCCGTGTTGGTGTCGGCGTGCGGCCCATGATGGGCCCTCCTGGTACTGGTCAACCCCAACAGCAAGGTGCGGCCTCAACAGCCTCAGCCATGAGTGACGGTCAACGCCGTTTCGCGGCTAGCCGTCCGCCCGTTCGCGACAATACTAATCGCGAGGGCGCGGTGGCCGTTCGCCGTCCCCGCACGGGTGGCCGTTCCGATGGTTCACCGAGCGCCTTTGCTGAAGAGCTTGCCAAAGCTCTGTAGTCCTAGTCCGTTCATCTTTTCACTTTAGGTTCAGGCCCTGGAAATGAGTGTTATACTCCGTTGGGGCCTGAATCTTATTGTGCGTTAAGGTTCAAGCAACCACTCCCAATCCCTAAGGAGGCTATGGTGTTTGATCTATTGATAGTACGCGCCGTCTTCATACTCCTCCTTGCCGCTGCCGGTTTTTTTCTTACTCCCTTTCGACTTAGTCCCCCTTCCAGTGCTTGCTTCGGCCTGGGTCTCGGATTGGTTGCCGTGGCTCTTGAAATGAGGCTGCGGCACGTCAGCCTAAAACGCCTCATCGGTTCGGTGGCGGGTAGCGTCGTGGCTATCTTTGGAGCTTTTTTAGTCTCCCTAGTCATCCAACGGGCCTTCATCGACCAACCCTCCAGCGTCTCCTTTCTTCAAGTCGCCACTCTCCTGATCATGACTTATGGCGGCCTGGCCATCGGATGGACCAAAGGCGAAATGCTGAATCTATCGGCCTTTGGAGGTCTTTTCGGCGCCGAATCGGGGAGTAAGTCAGTGGTCAAAATCCTCGATACCAGCGTCATTATTGACGGCCGTATTTCCGACATCGTTGAGACCGGCTTCCTCGACGGCGTACTGGTGATACCGCAATTCGTCCTTCGCGAATTGCAGCAGGTGGCGGACTCGGCCGATTCACTCAAACGCAATCGCGGCCGCCGCGGTCTCGACATTCTGCAAAAGATTCAGAAGAACCCCGACCTCCAAGTCCGCATCGTCGAAGATGACTTTCCGCAAGTTCGTGAAGTAGATTTGAAACTGATTGAGTTGGCCAAGCTCTACGGCTGGACCATCGTCACCAACGACTTCAATCTCAACAAAGTAGCGCAGCTCCACGGCGTCCAAGTCTTAAACATCAACGAACTGGCCAATGCCTTGAAGCCGGTGGTGCTGCCCGGGGAAACGATGCGCGTCTTCATTTTGAAAGAAGGCAAAGAATACAACCAAGGCGTCGCCTATCTTGACGACGGCACTATGGTGGTGGTGGATAATGCCCGGAAGCAGATTTCGAAGACCGTCGACATCACCGTCACTAGTGTCTTGCAAACCACGGCCGGCAAAATGATCTTCGGGCGTTATGACGAGCGGGGCCAAGCGGCCGAGCGTCCTCGCGAACGCGAGATGCCCGCGAGCGCGTCATAAGCAAGCCTGCATAATAAATAAATCATGCTGCGTCTCCTCGCTGTCTCGCTTTTCGTCATGACGTTCGCTTGGGCCAAGCGGCCCATCCCCATTAAGGTGGTCGTCGTCACCATGTTCGAACGGGGCGCGCCCACGGGCGATTCTCCGGGCGAAATGCAGTTCTGGGTGGAGCGCGAAAAGCTCGACCACGTGTACAAATTCCCCCAAGGTATGCAAGACTTGCGCGGCAACGACGCTGGCGTGCTCGCGCTCTGCACTGGCGTGGGCACCGCCAAAGCCGCCGCTGCCGTCATGGCGCTCGGGATGGATCCGCGCTTCGACCTCACTAAAGCTTACTGGGTGGTGGCCGGCATTGCCGGCATCGACCCCGCCGACGGTTCGTTGGGTTCGGCGGCCTGGGCCGAATGGGTGGTGGACGGCGACCTGGGCCATGAAATCGACAGTCGCGAAATTCCCAAGGATTGGACTACCGGATTCATTCCGCTCCGCAAGTCCGTGCCCTATGAGATGCCTCGGCGAGTGCCCGACGAGGGCGAGGTCTTTCGGCTCGATCCTAAGCTGGTCGATTGGGCTTTCCGGCTCACCAAGGACGTCAAGCTCGAAGACTCCGAAGCGATGCGGACCCAGCGCCTGCGCTTCAGCGGCGTCAATGCCCAGCGGCCACCGTTCGTGATGAAGGGCGATACGATGTCGTCGATGACGTTTTGGCATGGCAAGCTTTTGAACCGATGGGCCAACGATTGGGTCGCCTATTTTACTGACCACAAGGGCAACTACGTCACTACCGCCATGGAGGATACGGGCACGCTGCAGTCGCTGACGCTGCTGGAGCCCACGGGTAAAGTGGACTCCCGCCGCGTTTTGGTGCTGCGCACGGCGAGCAATTTCGATCAACAACGCGACGGCATCACGGCAGCGGAGAGCTTGGCCGAGACGAAGATCGGCAGCTACGCCGCCTTCGTCCCGTCACTCGAGGCCGCCCATAAAGTTGGCAGTGTCGTGGTGCATGAGCTGGTGCGGAATTGGGCGCGCTACCGCAATACTTTGCCCGAATAGCCCAGCGTCGGCAGCAGTCGCTCCAAGCCGGTGTCCCAATCCGGAAACAGATTCACATACTGGAACTCGCGCTGGATTCGATTGGGGACGCGGCAATCGTCAAAGCGCACCGGAAGCAGAAACGTCCGATCGAGGGGCATCCGGGCAGCGCAATCGAGCGCATACCGAAGCTCCGCTTGAAACTGACTGCGCTTCAAGACAGACCGCGTCGAGAGGCAAGCAATGAAGTAATCCGAGACGGAGATCGCCTCTTCGATCGCCCGTGGCCAGTTCTGCCCAGGCAGGAGCTTTTGCGAGTCCATCCAGGGAGCCAAGCCGTGCGCTTCCAAGTCCCGATAAAGCCGCAGCGCGATCTCCGCATCCTCATGGACATAGGCAATGAAGATCCGCGG
>JAYVRS010000315.1:0-6890 GCA_043776185.1 Bryobacteraceae bacterium
GGCGCATTGCTTGAAGGTGTCGCGCAGCACGACGCGCGGATGGGCGGCATCGAGACGATCGTAGATTTCGTTCCAGAAAGCGATGGCGACCCAGGCCACCGAGGATGCGCCGAGCATCAAGGCGATGGTGGGCGCAGGAATCTCAAAGTCGTGGGTGAACCGCGAAAAGAGTTGCGGCAAAAAAAGGCGTGTCTGGTAAGCGGACTGGAAAGCCAGCGTGACCAGGACGATGTCGGAAAGCGCAAACAGGGCTCGCGCCTTGCGGTGATGCCGTTGAAACACTCGTTCTTAGTTTACGGCCTGCGGCGTGACGGTTTCACCGAGCTTGCGGCCGAGGAAGGTGAGGTACTTGGTCATCGTCGAGGCGGGGTCCATGAAGATCATGAAGAAGCGGTACATCGCCGGTTTGACGAAGCCATCTTCGGTGATCTGGAGACGGGAGCCTTTGGAGGTGGCTGAGAGTTGGTAGGTCCAGGTACCGCCGAAGGGAAGGTCCGGGTCGGCGATGTCGACCACGAGCTTTTTGGTGGGGTCCAACTCGCGTTCCTCCATCGTGACCACCATGCCATCGGACATGGTCTCTTTCCAGCGCGGCTTGCCATTCGGCGAAGCGGCAGACTCCACCTTGGTGACGTCCAAACGCCAAGCCGGCTGATTGAGGCGATCGACGATGAGCGCCCATACCTGCTCCGGCGGCTTGCTGAATTCGACGTATCGCGAGACCAGATGATTCGCGGACCGCAGGGAGCCGATGCCGTACACGGCACCAAACAAACCGATCAACGCCATCAGCACTCTTACCAACCATTTCATATGCACCACCTAAACAGGTCATTCTATAAGAGATGGATGCCGAACGGAAACGACTTGACGAAACTGCGCAACGCACCAAGCATTGGCGACGCTGGGGACCCTATCTTTCAGAGCGTCAGTGGGGCACGGTGCGCGAAGATTATTCGGCCGACGGCACGGCTTGGGATTACTTTCCGCATGACCACGCCCGGTCGAAGGCCTATCGCTGGGGCGAGGATGGCATTCTCGGCATCTGCGACAATCACCAGCGCCTTTGTTTCGCCCTCGCCTTCTGGAATGGCCGCGATCCGATTCTGAAGGAGCGGCTTTTCGGGTTGACTGGTCAGCAGGGCAACCATGGCGAAGACGTGAAGGAGCTTTACTACTTTCTGGACTCGACGCCCACGCACTCCTACATGCGCGCTTTGTACAAGTATCCGCAAGGCGAGTATCCGTATGCACGGCTGGTGGAAGAAGGTAAACGGCCCCGGTCAGAGGTAGAGTTTGAGTTACTCGACACTGGCCTATTTAACGAGGATCGTTATTTCGATGTCTTTGTTGAATATGCCAAAGCCGACGTCGACGATGTATTGATCCGGGTGAAGGTCGTGAACCGGGGACCAGAAACAGCGCAGTTACACTTAATGCCTACGTTTTGGTTTCGGAATACCTGGAGTTGGAAGCCGGCGGCGATTCCGCCAGCCCAACGCGCCACCGTGATGCGATCGGGGACGGATACCATCGACGCGCACGATGATTCGCTCGGCCAGTATCGACTGTGGATGGAAGGAGTGCCGGAGCAGCTATTTACCGAGAACGAAACGAACACGGAGCGTTTCGACGGTAAGGCGAGTGGAAATCGTAAATACAAAGATGCCTTTCACCGGCGCATTATTGGGGGCGAGAAGGGGGCGGTGAATGTCGGGCAGTTGGGCACTAAGAGTTGCGGTTGGTATCAATTGAGTCTGGCCCCCGGGGAGGAGCGGACGATCCGGATGCGGATGTATCAGCCGCCTTGCGATATGGGCATCGATTATGACGAGATCTTCGCGATGCGGCAGCGGGAAGCCGATGATTTTTACCGGACTCAGCATTCGGAGAACCTTAGCTTGGAAGGACAGCAGGTGCAGCGGCAGGCCTTCGCCGGGTTACTGTGGTCAAAGCAGTTTTATCACTACGCGGTGGAGAATTGGCTGAACGGCGACCCCGGGCAGCCCGCGCCGCCGGCCGAGCGCCGCAACGGCCGCAACCGGGATTGGAAGCACCTTTACAACGCGGATATTTTGTCGATGCCCGATACCTGGGAGTATCCGTGGTTCGCCGCCTGGGACACGGCTTTCCACATGATCCCGCTGGCGACCATCGACCCGGAGTTTGCCAAAAATCAATTGGCTTTGTTTCTGCGCGAATGGTACTTACATCCCAACGGCCAAATGCCGGCTTACGAATGGGCGCTAGGCGATGTGAATCCGCCGGTTCATGCCTGGGCTTGCTGGCGCGTCTATAAAATTGATCAAAAAATATCCGGCAAACCCGATACCGCGTTTCTGGAAAGCGTCTTTCACAAGTTACTGATGAATTTTACTTGGTGGGTGAACCGCAAGGACTCGGCGGGCAATAATATCTTTGAAGGTGGCTTTTTGGGCCTCGATAATATCGGAGTATTTGACCGGTCGAAGCCCTTACCCACGGGCGGTTACCTCGAGCAATCCGACGGCACCAGTTGGATGGCGATGTACTGCCTGAATATGTTGAAGATCGCGCTGGAGTTGGCGGCCACCAATCCGGTTTACGAAGATATTGCGAGTAAGTTCTTTGAGCACTTCCTGTATATCGCCAACGCGATGAACCGGGGGGGCGATGATGGATTGTGGGATGAGGAAGACGGCTTTTATTACGACCGCCTGCGGGTGGATGACCGGAGCATGGCCGTCAAGATCCGGTCGATTGTCGGCTTGATCCCGTTGTTTGCCGTGGAGTCGATTGACGCGGGGGTGCTGGACCGTTTGCCCAGCTTTCGCCGCCGCATGGAGTGGTTTATTAGCAACCGGCCGGACTTAGCGGGCAATCTGGCCTCGCTGACCCGCGGAGGCATCGGCGAACGGCGGTTGCTCTCGCTGGTGGGCCGCGAACGCTTGCGGCAGCTGATGCAGCGTATGCTGGATACCCAGGAGTTTCTCTCACCTTATGGCATTCGCTCATTGTCGAAGTATCACGATGAGCATCCGTACGAGTTGGCGGTGAACGGCGACGTACACCGCGTGGACTATGAGCCGGCCGAATCGCGCAGTGGGATGTTTGGCGGCAATTCGAATTGGCGGGGGCCGATCTGGTTTCCCGTGAACTACTTGCTGATTGAGTCCCTGCAAAAGTTTCAGCACTACCATGGCGACGCAATCCAGGTGGAGTTTCCCACCGGCAGCGGGCGGCACATGAATTTGGGAGAGGTGGCGGCGGAGCTTTCGCACCGGCTCTCCAGGCTCTTTTTGCCGGATGCCGATGGCCGGCGGCCCGCGCATGGCGATGTAGAGAAGATGCAAACCGATCCCCATTTCCGGCACTATCCGCTGTTCTACGAGTATTTCCACGGCGACACCGGAGCGGGATTGGGGGCAAGCCACCAGACGGGATGGACGGCGTTGGTGGCCAAGCTTTTGCAGCAAAGCGGCCAATAGCTTGGCATACTAAAACGATGAAACGTCGCAAGATTCTGCCCCTGGCAGCCTTACCTTTTGTGGCTGCCGCGGCAGCCGTTCCTCACTGGCCCAATATGATCTTCGACCCGGCGAAGGCGAAGAAGATTCCGGACGCTTCCGGCGACCTGCGGATTTACCATGAAGGCCCTACCGACATGCTGAAGTCGATGACGGCGGGCAGTCTGCGTTTAAAGGCCGGGATGTCGCCGCATCCGCCGCACCAGCATCCGGATGAGGAGTTCATGCTGGTGACCGAAGGCACGGGTGAGATTGAGCTCGAAGGCCAAAGCGTCAAAGTGGGCCCGGGATCGATGATGTATTGCGCGGGCAACAGGCTCCACGCGATCAAGAACACGGGCAAGACGCCGCTGCTGTTCTACTTCTACAAGTGGATCGCATGAAGGTAGCGGTATTGGGCGCGGGCAACATGGGCGCGTCGCTGTTAGGTGGCATGTTGCGGACGGGTGCCTTAGAGCGCGCGAACGTAGTCGCCACCGTGCGCAGCCAGGAGCGCGCCGTGGCCATGCGCAAGAAGCTGGGGATCAAGGTAACCGCCGGAGGCAATCGCGCGGCAGCGGCGCACGCCGATATCGTGGTGATTGCGGTGAAGCCGGGCACGGTGCCCAAAGTGGTGGAGGAGGTCGCGACCGCCCTGCGGCCGGGGCAGATCCTGCTGTCGTTGGCCGCGGCTTTGCCCATCACCGTCATCGAGAAGCGGCTCAGCGCGCCGATGGCCGTGTTTCGCGCCATGCCCAACATTCCGGTGGTGGTGGAAGAGGGTGCCATCGCGCTGTGCGCCAACACCGTGGCGACCAAGGCGCAGTGGGAAACGGTGGAGACCCTCTTTCGCGCCGTCGGCGTGGTGTGCCGTGTGGACGAAGACATGATGGACGCGGTGACGGCCCTCAGTGGCTCGGGCCCGGCCTACGTCTACCTGATGATTGAGGCCATGATCGCGGGCGGCGTGAAGATGGGTTTATCGCGCGTAATCGCCACGCGCCTCGCGGAGCAAACCGTGCTGGGCGCCGCCAAGCATGTGCGGGAGTCCGGTCTGCATCCGGCCATTTTGCGCGACGAGGTGATCACCCCCGGCGGTACGACGATTATCGCCATGCACGAGCTGGAGCGCAACGGCCTGCGCTCGACGATGATCTCGGCCATCGAGTCGGCGACGAAACATGCAAAAGAAAAAGCGCGGGCACTGGTGGAATCGATCGATCAGCGATAGACTCTAAGGCTCATGCGACGGCGAAGCATTCTGGCGGCGGGCGGGCTCCTTTGGGCGGCAGACGGACCCAAGGACTTGCGCATCTTTCTGCTGTGCGGCCAATCGAACATGGCGGGGCGCGGCGATGTCGAGGAGAGCGACCGGCGCTCCGTCGAGCGCGTGTGGTCGCTGAACAAAGCCAATGAATGGGCGCTGGCCACCGATCCTTTGCACTTTGACAAACCCGCCATCGTTGGCGTCGGATTGGGACGAAGCTTTGCTCGGGTCCTGACTAGCGTCGATCCCGAAGTGCGTCTGGGATTGGTGCCTTGCGCGATGGGCGGCTCTCCACTGCACGAATGGGTGCCCGGTGCGCCGCTCTATGAAGGAGCCTTGAAACGGGCGCGGGCGGCGCTGGGGAACGGCCGCTTGAGCGGCATTCTGTGGCATCAAGGCGAGGCCGATTCCGGCGACCGGCAACGCGCCGAAAGCTATCTGGCGCGCTTCAGCACCATGGTGAGCGCCTTCCGAAAAGAGCTGGGCGACGTGCCAGTGGTGGTAGGCCAGTTGGGCGAATTCTTCCAGGCGCCGTTTGTCAGCATCGTGAATCAGCAGTTGGCGCGCGTGCCCTTGGAAGTGCCGCGCTCAGCCTACGTTTCGAGCGCGGGGTTAGGACATCGCGGCGACGAGATCCACTTCGATTCACCAGGATTTCGCGAGTTTGGACGCCGGTACGCACATGCCTTTTTAGGCTTAGATGCGGCTTGGCGAGTGGGACAGGGAGAGAAAGTATGAGTAGTCTATGGGCGGCCTGTGTGGCCGAGTTTTTTGGCACGATGATCCTGCTGTTGATCGGCTCGGGGGTCGTGGCGATGGTGGTGTTATTTGGCGGGGGGCACCCGGGCGAAGTGGTGAACGGCGGTTTCACGAACATTACCTTCGCCTGGGGCTTGGGGGTGACGCTGGGCGTATACGTCTCCGGAAAAATCAGTGGCGGCCATTTGAATCCGGCGGTGACCCTGGCGCTCGCGATCTTCCGCAATTTTCCCTGGACGCGGGTCGCGCCCTACATGGCAGCCCAAGTTTTGGGAGCCTTCACGGGTGCCGGGCTGGTCTTCTTAAACTACCGTCCGGCATTTCTCAAATTCGACCCGCTGCTGGACCACACGGCGGGCGTCTTTGCCACCTTCCCGCTGTTTCGCGATGCACCTGCCGTCGGCTTTCTTGACCAAGTGCTGGGCACGGCCATTCTGCTCTTTCTGGTACTCGCCATCACGGACGAACGCAATCAGGCGCCGCTAGGCAACATGACGCCGGTAGTGGTGGGGCTGATCGTGGTGGCGATTGGCATGTCGTTTGGCGCGCTGCACGGCTACGCGATCAACCCGGCCCGTGATCTGGGTCCGCGATTGATGACGGTGGTGGCGGGCTTCCAGAACAACGGCCTCACCGACGGCAGCGGCGTCTTCTGGGTGCCCATCGTCGCGCCGCTGCTGGGCGGCGTACTCGGAGCGGCGGCCTATGACCTGGGCCTGCGCCGCTACTTACCGGTTGACTAGCGTTCCGACTTCTCTGTTCGGGCGGCTTACTAGCCCACGGCGTCAGCCGTGGGACACGAACCGCCGTAAAAATGCGCCCCCCGGCTGACGCCGGGGGCTAGTTGAGCCAGTACATAAAGCGGTCAAAGCACTAGCCTCTAAACGTAGTGGATCTCAAAGGGCTTGTTGGTGATGAACAGGACGACGACGTCTTCCGTGGCAGTCGCGCCGTGCTCCATCACCTCGCCCTCGGGAAACCAAACGAAACTGCCGGGCCCGAAGGTGCCGTGGTTGGTGACCAGCGTGCCTTCGAGGACATACATTCCGTGGGCGCAAGGATGGGTGTGGAGCGTGTTCATCACCCCGGCCGGGTACTTTACCAGCCGGACCTCCATGCCCGTTTCAGGGTCAGTAATTAGATTCTTCCGGTAAAGAGTCTTACCTAGCGTCTCATTCCAGCGGGGTTCCCAAGGCATTTCGACCGCGTCAATGTGCAACATTCGAGCCATGCAAAATCCTACCACTCTGGGGGCGTTGCCCCTATTACCAGGTAAATCCTGGCGCTCGAACCTCAAAGGGCTTGATTACGTCGCTTCAGTTTTAGTACTTTCGAATAACTCTCTCTAAATCAATGATTTACAGAGATGATCGAACAAG
>JAYVRS010000316.1:0-2133 GCA_043776185.1 Bryobacteraceae bacterium
CGCTCCGGGGTCATTGGGATTTTGCGGTGGCCAAATCCAGCTTTAGCCAGCTCTTGGCCGATCTCCAATCTCGTTTTGCGGTTTCTTCCGAGATGCCCATCACCGCGGCAGCCTCCTCCCCAGTGAGGCCGCCGAGCAAACGTGTTATTTCTCCATTTGACTCGTGCATGGTCTTGAGGATCTGATTAACCGTTTTGATTATAGTTCCAAAGCCGGACAAACGTGCCGCTCTGATTCACCAGCGAGAGTTTTGGCTGAAGGGTCACTTCATCCCGCTGCCCTTTGAAGTACCTACTTTGGAGCCTTACCCTGATACAGGAAGACGTGGTAACCATGACATGTACCCACGCAAACCTAAAGGCCTACCGCAGCAAACCCCGCGCGCAAACTATGGCACGTTGGAAACCAAAACAGGGCTTTCCCTCTCGCACGAAAGCGTTATCCGCAGCCGCACCGGTGACAGCGTTTTCCGATTTATTTTCTCCCCTCCTTTCAATCACTTAACCCAAACACTCACTCAAAAGATTTGCGGGCGAGCGCTACCCTAGAATTAGGAAATCTCCCATGCCGGATTCGACACTCCTCAACACCTTGACTGCCGTTCAACAGCAAGTGCTCCAAGCCCTCGTCGCAGGAAAATCCATCACCGCCGCCGCCCAAGAAGCCGGCGTTCACCGGACCACCGTCCACCTCTGGACCCGTCAACACCCGCACTTCGCCTGCGCCCCCCTCGACGCCCGCCAAGAAAAAGCCGACCGCCTCCTCGACGAGCTCACCGATCTCGCCGACCTCGCAATCAACACTTTTCGACACCTGTTGAGTGATGAAAACGCCTCCCCCGCCACTCGTCTCAAAGCCGCCATGGAAATCGTGAAACTCGTCGAATCCCAACGCCCCGCTCAGCGCCAAGCGACGCCTGAAGAGAAAAACTTCGACAAAATCGACTCGGAAATCACTCTCAGCCAAGTCGCCCAGGCAAAACCGCGCGCGGGCGTCGGCCGCCATGTTCCCTGCCCTTGCGGCAGCCGGCTCAAATTCAAACGCTGTTGTGCCCATCCGGCAGCTCAGTCGAGGGCCGCCTAAAGGCCTGGCGAAAAACTTTTTCCCGAACAAACCCGGCGATCTCATTCAAAAAAAACGTTTCGCCCTCTTGGGTTCCGCCCGAACCCAAGCGCTTCACTCGGAGCTCGAGCGCTTGTCGGACTAAGTAAATCTTGCCATCCGCGCCCCTGGCCACGCCGCTCTTTGAACTGAGGGAAGGCATGGGCGTGATCGGGCTCCCGTCCGCCGCGCTGCCGAGGGCACAGATGGCTAGCCCGCCGTGCATGACGGTTACCAGGCCGAAGTTGTTCCGGGTTGAGGCCGCATGGCGGCGCCGGTGAGCTGAAGGTTGCAGTTCGTGGGGTTCATCATGATTTCTCCTTCTCCTGAATTCTTGCTTCTTGCTTTTGCTTTGAAGTTCGCCGGGCGCCTTGGCGTCAACTGGTTCAACTTAAAAAGTCCAAGTGGCAGAAAAGAAAAGACTACGTCCGGTACTACCAAGAGAGTCCGACCCCAGCCACCGCCGCAAAACCCAACAGACCAAGCGGGGGCGCGGCAGCCGCGAGGCCGTCAGCGAGCGCCACCAAAACTAAGTGATACAAGCCAGTCAGAGCGCTACTAGGGAACAGAGCGGGCCAGGGGCGAACCCCAGCCAGAAACCCGCCTCAGCCTGACTCGCCACCCGCCACCCGCCCTCCCGCCGGCGCCGCCCACCGCACCGGCCGGTTATGCGGCCCCTCCCGGCTCACCCGCATCGACACGACGACCACGGCCTCCGAGTCCGTGTCCGTGTCATCCGCCAAGTAAGCCTGCCAATCCGGAGCCACCGTGCCGGTCGGCCAAGCACCTGCTGCCAAGCCTCCAGGCAAAGCAGACCTCGAAAATCGCCGCCCGCATCCACGCCCGCACAGTGAGCCCGGGCGCTGGACCATTTCCACTCCCTCGCCCGCCGCACCAACTTCGCCCGCACCGGTAGAGTCGAGCATCCGGCTTTCCGACAGACTTCCCGACAGGCTCACGCGAGCGGTGCCCGCTGCAGCAATATAACTCCCAGCGGACCGAAGATTTCGTCCTTCGGCCAGCGTTGAGTAG
>JAYVRS010000317.1:0-6877 GCA_043776185.1 Bryobacteraceae bacterium
AGATTTTCGGTAAGCGCGAGAGCCTTGGCTCGATCGGCCATGGCGAAGCGCAACCCTACCAGCTCAATGCGCGGAAAATGCTCGCGAATTTCGCGATCGAAGCCGCGTTCGCGCTCTTCGGTGGCCGCGCTGCCGGGCATGAATCCGATGACGCCCACTTGGCCGGTGGCCCCAATGCTGGCCGCCAAACGGCGTGCGGCCATCCGCCCGCCTTCCTCGTTGTTGGTGGCGACATAGGTGATGCGGCGCGGGGTGTCGATGGCCGAATCGAAGATGGCGACGGGGATTCCGAGCGTGGCCGCGTGCTCCACCACGCGCACCAGGGCGCGGCGGTCCACTGGCGCGAGCGCGATGCCAGCGAGGCGGCGGTTCACCATGGATTCGACGATCTCAATTTGACGGCTGGAGTCCACTTCGAGGGACGGCGCGTTCCATTCGATTTTTGCCGAACATTCGGCCGCCGCCTTGATGGCCCCGGCGCGCACGGTTTGCCAGAAGATATGGTTGGCGCCCTTGGGCACCACGCCGATAACTTTTTCCTGCGGGGGGCGGCAGGCCACGAACGCGGACAGCAGAATTGGCACGCAAAGCAGGCGCATAGAAGTAACGATGGTATCGCGCCCGGCAGTGCTTGAGCTAGACTATTAACTGTTTATGGCCATCAGCAAAGAGCTTCTCGAAATTTTGGTTTGTCCGCTGTGCAAGGCGACGGTGGAGATGAAGCCGAACGGCAGCGGCTTGAAATGCGTGCAATGCCACCGGGTTTACCCCATTCGCGACGATATTCCCGTGATGTTGGTTGAGGAAGCCAAGGTCGAGGACTAGGTTCGGCGACCGTAGCCATGGCGAGCATTCTGGAACGCCTCGCTCCTGGTTCGCGAGTCAGCGTGATTCGTTTGCGTTCCCTCGGTGATTGCGTTCTCACTACGCCGGCCCTGGAGATTTTGAAAACAGCGCGCCCTGACTTGCGTTTGAGCATCGTCGTGGAGCCGCGCTTCGCGGCCATTTTCGTCGGTAATCCCCATCTTGAGCGCATTGAAGAACCGCATTTGCAAGCGGCACGGGGCAGCGACCTGTGCCTCAATCTGCACGGTGGATCGCGCAGCATGTGGATGATGGCGGCTTCGATGGCCCGGTTCCGCGCGGGCTTTGAGCATCATGTAGGATCGTGGCTGTATAACGTCAAGATCCCGCGCGCGCAGCAGATTCTGGGCGAGGAACGTCCGGTTCACACGGCGGAACATTTGGCATCCGCCATGTTTTATCTAGGTTGCCCCCGCGTGGAGATTCCCCAAGCCCGGCTGTATGCGGAAAGTTGGGTGGACGCGCCCGAGCGTTACTGGGTGATCCATCCCTTTGCGTCGGCGGCGCACAAACAATGGCCGGCGGAGAGATTTGTGCAAGCCGCGCGGACGGTCGATTTGGAGCCCATCGTGATTGGCGCGCCGGGCGATGACTTTTCGGCATTCTCCGGCTTCCGCTGCATCGCCGGGCCCCTCGATCAGACCAAGCAGATCCTGGCCGGCGCGACCCTTTTTCTGGGCAACGATTCGGGTCCGGCGCACATGGCGGCGGCCTTCGGCGTGCCGGTGACGGTGTTGTATGGCTCATCCGATCCGGTGGTGTGGGCGCCGTGGCGCACGCGCTCGGAAATCTTCACCGGCCTTGAGCAAACGTCCGTGCCGCAGGTGACGGGCGCGCTGGCGCGGCTCATGCACGGAGTGAGCGCATGAAGCGCCTGCTGACGCTGGCCAAACCTTATTGGCCAAGGCTACTGGCAGCCATGTTTCTCATGGCGGGAGTGGGCGCGATGCAGGGGTTGATGGCGCGCCTGATTCAGCCGGTGTTTGACCGGGTGCTGAAGCCCGAGAGCGCGGACCTGCCGGTGGTGCTGTTTCGTTGGCCCTTCGGGAACGGTGCCGTCCATTTAAGTGACTTACTGCCGGGCAGCATTCAAAACGTTTGGACGATGGTGGCGGCCAGCATTCTGATGGTCTTCTTACTGAAGGGCCTATTTGATTACTTCGGCAATTATTTAATCAACTATGTCGGCCTGTCCGTGGTGACCGACTTACGGCAGCGCGTCTTTGACCACGTACTCCGGCAAGACGCGAGTTTCTTTGCGGCTAACTCCACCGGAAGGCTGATGTCGTCGATCATGAATGACATCGACAAGATTCAGGTGGCCACCTCGCACTTACTGGCCGATTGGCTGCGGCAAACCTTCACCGCCATGTTTTTGTTGGCGGTGCTGATGCAGCAGGATTGGCGATTGGCCGTGGCCAGCCTGACTCTGTTGCCGTTCGTGCTGATCCCCACTGCGCGAATCGGCAAGCGCCTGCGGGGCACGACCCGCAAGGCGCAGGATAACGTCGCCGACTTGAACGAAGTGCTGCAGGAGACGCTATCGGGTCAGCAGGTGGTGAAGGCCTTTGGCGCCGAACGCCTGGAGAGCGAACGCTTCCATCGAGCTGCCCAGCAATTGAAGCGCGCTAACTTAAAATACGTGTTGCAGCAAGCACTCGCCTCGCCAATGATCGAGTTTTTCGCGGCCGTTACGATTGTCGTTTTACTTACTTATGCGCGCACCCAGATCAAGGCTAACTTGATGACGGCGGGCGAATTTTCGAGCTTCATGGTGGCGTTGCTGATGTTATACGAGCCGGTGAAGCGGCTCACCGGTATTCACCAGATATTTCAACAGGCCAGCGGTGCGTCGCAAAAAGTCTTTGAGTATCTGGAGACGGAGCGTAACTTGTCGGACCAGCCTGGGGCCCAGGCCCTCAATGGTTTTCGCGACAGCATCACCTTCCGCGGCGCACGCTTTCGCTATCCGAGTGCCGAAAGCTATGCCCTGGATGGGGTGGATTTGACGGTGAAGGCCGGCGAGGTGTGTGCGCTCGTAGGCCCCAGTGGCGCGGGCAAAACAACGCTCGCGAGCTTGGTGCCGCGTTTCTACGACCTGGAGAGCGGAACTCTGTCGGTGGACGGCATAGACGTGCGCGACCTGCAAGTGGCCAGCCTGCGCCAGCAGATTGGCTTGGTGGCGCAAGAGACGTTTCTCTTCAACGATTCGATCTTGAACAACATCCGATATGGCCGGCCGGACGCCAGCGCGGCGGAAGTGCAGGAGGCGGCGCGCAACGCCTTGGCTGAAGAGTTTATTCTCGCCCTGCCGGCGGGCTACGAGACCGTGGTGGGCGAGCGCGGGGCGAAGCTAAGCGGTGGGCAACGGCAGCGCTTGTCGATTGCCCGGGCGCTCTTGAAGAACGCGCCAATACTGGTATTGGATGAGGCGACGTCTCATCTGGATACGGAATCAGAGATGCTGGTGCAAGCGGCGCTGGCGAATTTAATTACGGGCCGCACGGTAATTGTGATCGCCCATCGTCTTTCTACGATCCGCCGAGCCGATAAGATCGTAGTGTTGGACCGTGGACGCGTCTCTGAGATCGGGACCCATGAGGAACTGGTGGCCGGTGGCGGCATCTACCAACGGCTGCATGATCTGCAATACTTAGGCCCGGATACCACTCTGCTGAATTCATAAGGAAGAGGAAAAATGCCTGCAAAAAGCATGACCGGTTATGCTCTGGTACGGCGCACGTTGCCCGCCGGCGACCTTACCGTCACCCTGAAGAGTGTGAATCACCGCGGACTCGACCTGCATTTTCACCTACCGGCGCAACTGGACGTGTTCGAGGCGCCGCTGCGGGCCAGCGTCAAGCAGCGTCTGCATCGCGGCCACATCGACATTCGGGTGCATTGGGCTGCGGCTGTCACCTCCCACGCGGTACGAATTAACGAAGAGCTATTGGACGCCTATGTGGACGCGTTCCATCGTGCCGCCACCCGGCTGAAACTGGATTCCCAGCCAGATTTGAATGCGATGTTGCGCTTCCCAGGCATGATGGACGAGGGCGGAGTCTCGCTTCCCGAGGACTTCGGCGAGCAGCTAAAGGAAGTATTCGCGGCTGCTTTGGATGAGCTGGAGACCTTCCGGGCGCGCGAAGGCGGCGAACTGGTTGGCCAGATTGTGCGGCACAATGTGGCCATTCGCGGCGCGGTGCACCAGATGGAAGCCTTGCGGGAAGATGTGCAGCCGCTCCTCGAGAATCGGTTACGGCAACGCCTCTCGGAGATGTTGGACACGGCCATGATCGATACCACGCGGCTGATTCAGGAAGCGTCGCTGCTGGCCGAACGCGGCAACATTGCCGAGGAGCTGGCCCGTCTGCGCATCCATTCGCACCAACTGGAAGAGCTGATCCAGACGACCACCGAAGTGGGCAAGCGCCTCGATTTTCTATTGCAGGAGATGAATCGGGAGGCCAATACCATCCTGTCGAAGACCAGCGGCATCGGCGACTTGGGGCTAAAACTGACTGACCTCGCGCTGAGCGCAAAATCAGACATTGAGAAGATTCGTGAACAATCGCTGAATCTGGAGTAGCCTAGAGAGAACTCATGGTCTTTGTCATTTCTGCACCCTCAGGCAGTGGGAAAACCACTTTGCTCGGCGGCCTGTTGCGCGCGGAACATAATCTCATCTTTTCGGTTTCCTACACCACGCGCAAGCCGCGGGGCAACGAGGTGGATGGTACCAACTACCATTTCGTGAGCCGGGAGGATTTTGAGCTCCGCACGCGCCGTGAAGAGTTTCTGGAATGGGCCGAGGTTTTTGGCAACTACTACGGGACGCATCGCAGCGAACTGGAGCGGGCCAGCCGGCTGGGCTCCAACCTGCTGCTCGACATCGACGTGAAAGGTGCGCGACAATTAAAGGAGCGCGTTCCCGAAGCCGTTTCGATTTTTATTCTCCCCCCCTCCCGGGAGGAGCTGGAAAAGCGATTGCGTGCCCGCGGCGAGGATTCCGAAGAGGTGATCCAGCGGCGGTTGCGTGAAGCGGCGGCGGAAATCAAGAATTACGGCCTGTACGACTACGTCTTGGTCAACGATGATGTGGAACAATCCACGGCAACGTTGATCGCGATCATCAAAGCTGAGCGAGTGCGGCGCGTGAGGATGGAAGGGCGCATCGGCCCCGTGCTGACGACGTTTGATTTAGCGTTGTCCGCTGGTTAATTAGGAAGGTCTTACATCGTGCCCAACATGGCTTTGCGCCCCAACGCGCACAATACCGTTCCCGACGATCCGGAACTTTCGACGTACCGGTTCATCATCATTGCCGCCAAGCGAGCCCGTCAGCTGCAAGCTGGCGCGCGCTCCTTCTTGCCTACGTCGACGAAGAAGCCGACTATCTCGGCGACCGAAGAGGTCCGTCGCGGCTTGATCACCTGGCACGATCCAGGCCGTGCGCCCGAAGATGGCATCTAACTGAATTAGTTCTTCCCCAAGCATCGTGAACCTGATCCTCGGCGTCGGTGGCGGCATTGCGGCCTATAAGGCGGCAGAGCTTGCGCGCTTGCTGCAGGATCGCGGTTTCGTGGTGAATGTGGTGATGACGGCGAGCGCGCGGGAGTTCATCCAGCCGCTCACTTTCGCGGCGCTAACGGGCCGCAAAGTGATCACGGATCTGTTCGACCAATCGAGCCCGGAAGGCACACTGTCGAGTTCCGTGGAGCACATCGCCGTCGCGCAGGACAATCAGGTGATGCTGGTGGCGCCCGCCACCGCCGGACTGATCGCGAAGTTCGCGCACGGGCTGGCCGACGATTTTCTGAGCACCACCTACCTGGCCTTCACCGGCCTCGTCTTTATTGCGCCCGCGATGAATACCAACATGTGGAATCATCCGGCGACCCGGGCCAACCTCGACATCCTTCGCACGCGCGGCCACATCATTCTTGATCCCGAAGCGGGCAAGCTGGCCTGCGGCACCATCGGCCCCGGGCGTTTGGCAGAGCCACGCTACATCGCCGATCAAGTTCAGCTGCACGCGAGTCCTGTGCAGGACCTGGCCGGCGACACGCTGTTGATCACCGCCGGACCCACCCGCGAAGCCATTGACCCGGTGCGATATATCAGCAACCGGTCCAGTGGCAAGATGGGCTACGCGTTGGCCGCAGCCGCCCAGCGGCGTGGCGCGCGCGTGGTGCTGGTGTCGGGCCCGGTGCAGCTTTTGCCGCCCGCTGGCGTGGAACTGTTGCGAGTCACCACGGCGAGGGAGATGCACGCCGCAGTGCTGGCCCGACTGGAAGACGCGAGCATCGTGATCAAGTCGGCGGCGGTAGCCGACTATCGCGTCGTGAGTGAGGCGCCGCAGAAGCTTAAGAAAACGGGCGCGCCGCCCACCCTGACCCTGGAACCCAACGAAGATATCCTGGCCGACGTTGGCCGGCGCAAAGGCCATCGATTTGTAGTGGGCTTCGCCGCCGAGACCGGGAATTTGCTCGAGTATGCCCGACGGAAGCTCGAAACCAAGCACGCCGACCTGATCGTCGCGAACTTGGTGAACTCGGCGGATTCCGGCTTCGACTCCGATTGGAACGACGTGACCCTGGTGACCAAATCGGGCGACGTGCCCTTGGGCCATGCCACGAAACAGGAACTGGCGGGCCAGATTCTCGACCACATCCTCCGTCTGCGATCCGGCTCATGAGTAACCTAAAAGCGTTGCTCGAATACTATCGCGATCTCGGCGTCAAAGACCTTTATCGCGTACCGCCCACCGTTCTAGTTGCCCCAGCCCTAGCGAGTGCCGCATCATTAGAAATTGCCGAAATGCCTAAGCCACCCACCAAGATTTTGACCGCGCTGCCGGGCTTGGCGCCCGACAACGACACCCTGGAACTGATCCGCTCTGACATCGGCGATTGCCGCCGCTGCCGCCTCTGCGAAGGCCGTACGAACGTGGTCTTCGGCGCGGGCAACCCGCAAGCCAAGCTTGTCTTTGTCGGCGAAGCGCCGGGCCAGG
>JAYVRS010000318.1:0-2129 GCA_043776185.1 Bryobacteraceae bacterium
AACTTCGTCCACGCCCTGTTCCCGATACTGGACCAAACCGGGATGGCTTGGTTCACGATCGATTACCGCTTGGCGCCGAAACATCCATATCCAGCCGCACGCCTGGATGTGGAGTCGGCGATCCGTTGGGTGAAAAAGAACGCCAAGCAATACAAGGTGAATCCAAACAAGATCGCGCTGATGGGCGAATCAGCCGGAGCGCATCTGGTGAATCTGGTCGGCGCCAAGAACGACTTCGGCGTCGCGGCGGTCGTTTGTTTCTACGGCCCGATCGACATGGTGCAGTTCGCCAAGAGTCGCTTCGAATCTACGCCCATGGCTGATAACGTAAAAAGTTTCTTCCTGATCGATGGCTATACCGAAGCGGCCAAGCCAAAGCTGCGCGCCGCGTCGCCTGACACTTACGTCAATAAAAAGACTCCCCCGTTTTTACTTATTCACGGCACGAAGGATACTCAAGTTCCTTACGAGCAAGCGAAGATCCACGTGGCCCTGTTCAAGCAGCACGGCATTCCGGTGGAGTTGATCACGGTAGAGGATGGTGTTCACGGCGTAATGAATTGGGAAAAGGATGTCCGCTTTCATACTTACAAGCAACCCCTGATCGATTGGCTGCGCAAGACACTTTGATGGAATTGATTCGGAACCCGACTTATCAACGCCTGCGCTGGGCGGGCCTCGCCGAGGGCACTTCTTTTCTCGTACTGCTGGGCATCGCGATGCCGCTAAAGTATCTCGCCGGCAGGCCAGAGGCCGTGCGCGCCGTGGGCAGCATTCATGGCTTGCTGTTTGTGATCTATGTACTGATGGTGTTTCTGGCGGCGCGTAAGTTCCGATGGGGAATCGCGACCATTCTGATGGCGCTCGCCGCAGCCATATTCCCCTTCGGACCATTTTGGTTTGACGCGAAGCTGCGTCGCGAAAATCCTTAGCGCTTCAGTTTCGAAACCAGCGTCTTTACGTGGCCCTTGGCGATTTGCGCGTAAGGACCGGAAGTGCAGGAGCGAAACGCATCAATGGCCGCGCCGGGTTGGCCGAGGTTCTCCAGCGCCATGCCGGATAAGTAGCCTAGATCAGGATTGTTGGGTTGCAGTTTGCGCGCGGCGTCGAAGGACTCCATGGCGGCAGGCCATTGTCCGGCGTTGAGCGACACCATCCCGCGGCGGATGAGTTCGTCGGGAGATAACTTCACCTCTACCGGCGTAGCGACAGGGGTGGGGACGGGCGCAGGCACCAAGGCTGGTGGCGGCAGCGTTCTCACTGGCACCTTCACCACCGGCACCTTCACCACTGGCACCTTCACCACTGGCACCTTCACCACCGGCACCTTCACCGGCGTTACTCTGGGATTCGCCAAAGCCGCTACTGGAGCCACGATGACCGGCGCCGGGGCTATAGGAGTCGCCTCCACCGGAATCGGCACGGGGAGAACCACCTTCGCGGCCGCTTGATGGTAGCGCGGTGCCGTCGGCTGGATGAAGGCGATGTAGCCGATGGCCATCGCACCAGCCAGCACGAGTTCAAGGCCAATCAGGCCGAGCGTCCAATTGCGAGTTACGGTCATGGCTAGGCAATCTCCACTTTCTTGCTGAGGCTGTCGGCGGCATAGAGGACCAACGCGCAGCCCACCGGGAAGAGGATTTCGTTCACCCCGCGCGTGGCCAGGGCGACCGGGGCCAGTGCTTTGGCCGCATGCCAGTCCATCAGCCCGATGATCGTGCCGCCGAAGATGACGCCGGCTCCGAGACCAACGGCCATAAAGGACCACGCTCCGCTCCAAGCCTTCTTCAGCATCCAGCCAAGGATCAGCCCGAGCGCCCCATATTCAAAGGCCTTGATGCCGGCTAGTAAGTAAGGTGAAGGCCCCACGGCCGGGATGCCGCTGGCGAGGCCGAGCGCTTTCTCCGTGGCTTTGTGAGCGGCGCGCGCGACGCTGAAGCCGACCGGCGCGGCCAGAAAGCCCATCAGGCCAGTGACCTGCGGACGCAACCCGGCGGCCACTTTGCCGAAGGCGAGCCCAATGCAAACGAATGAGGCCCATGATATCTTCTGGGCCAAGTCGGCGATGAAGGGTTGAAGCTTGCTCGCGGTTCCGGCGCCGGCCGCCAGGGCGATCAGCAGTAGTTCGA
>JAYVRS010000319.1:0-2129 GCA_043776185.1 Bryobacteraceae bacterium
TTGCGCACGTAGATCGGAGCGCCGTACAACCCTAAGGCGATCTTCACCACGTCAATGGCTCGCACCACGCCGGCGCAAAAGCCCCGTGGACTCAACAGAATCAGCTTCTTCGGGATAATTGCAGTATTGGCGGGCTCAACGGAAACCAGCATAGCGGTCCTTCTATTATAGCAGCGCTAGCGCAAGACTGGTTAGCGAACACTAGGAAGATTATTAATTTTTGGCAACAGTGTTTATTTCTATATACTTACCCTCCATCATGTCGCTCTCGAACGGTCTGGGTTTGACGCAGGGTAGCTGGCTCCGCTATTCTACGGAGTGGAACATAATTTAGATGGCTAATACAGTATCTTCGATCAAGCGTATCCGCACTACCGAACACCGTACGGCGGTTAATCAAATGCGCACCACCAAGCTGCGCAATCACATTCGGGCCATGCGCCGTCTGATCGAGTCGAAAGACTCGCCGGCCGCTGTCGCCGCGTTGCCGGGGACCTATTCGGCCATCGACAAGGCCGCCAAGCAGGGCATCATCAAGAAAAACACGGCTTCGCGTTACAAGAGCCGCCTAACGGCTCGCGTGAAGGGCATCGCAGCGACACCTGCCGCCTAGCCGATTCCAGATTATCTGAACGCAAAAGGACCAACCCGCCGAGGGTTTGGTCCTTTTGCCATTCGGGGCTACTAGTGGCCGCCGGCGGGCCGAATCTCCCGGAGCACCGCCGACCAGCCATCGAACTTGTCCTCTTCGAGCGTCACCGCCAAATCCACCCGGCCCGCAAAGCTCGCCAACTGATCGGCCTTGCGCCACGCCTTCACCTTCAACTGCCGTCCCTGCTGCTGGACGTTGAAAAAGACATGTTGCTCCTTGATCACCCTGGGTACTCCCACCACTTCCGCATCCAGAATGCCAAACAGCGGCGGATCGTTCTGGTTACCAAACGGAGCCAACGACCCGATCTGGTGCACCAGTGCCGGGCCCACCTGCGGCACCTGCACCACGCCATCCAGCTCGAGTTGCGGACGGAAGTCTTCTGGCGTTAGCCGGGCAGCCGCGTAGGCCTCCAGCCTACCGCGGAACTCCTCCAGCTTCGCGCGCGGCAACGTCAGCCCCGCCGCTTGCTTGTGGCCTCCGAACTTCGTGAACAGCTCCGGCATGCTCTCGAGCGCATCCAGCAGATGGAATAGCGCCACACTGCGTCCGGACCCCGTCACCAGCCCCGTCACCGGGTCTTCCCCCAGCACAAACACCGGCCGGTGAAAGCGATCCACCACCCGGCTCGCCACTATGCCCACCACGCCCTTGTGCCAACCCTCACCCGAAAACACGAGCGCCGCTTGGTGGTCCGTCACCGGCGTTTGCGTACACTGTTCGAGAATGGCGGCCACCATGCCCGCCTCGGTCTCCTGCCGCTCCCGGTTCAGTTCATCGAGCTGCGCCGCGATGGCCGCCGCCCGCTCCGGCGTCGAGTGCAGCAGCAGATCCACCACGTCGCGCGCGTCCGCCATCCGGCCAGCGGCGTTAATCCGAGGGCCAATCTGGAAGCCCACCTGACGCGCCGAAGGAGCTTTGCCGGGCGGAATGCCGGCCACATCCAGCAGCGCCCGCAAGCCCGGGTTCGGCGTGCGGTCAAGCCCTTGCAAGCCGTAGTGAACCAGCACGCGATTCTCGCCCTTGAGCGGCACCACATCGGCCACCGTCGCAATCGCGGCCAGCTTCATCAGCGAGTCAAGCACCTTGCGCCGTCGCTCCGGCGTTAGCGTCGAAGTCAACAGCAGGGCCTCGGCCAGCTTGAATGCCACGCCCGCGCCGCATAGGTCTTTGTTGGGGTAAGGGCAGCCGGGCTGATTCGGATTCACCACGGCCACCGCCGGCGGCACCTCGGCCTCGGGCAAGTGATGGTCGGTGACGATTACGTCGATGCCCAGCGTCCGCGCATGCTCCACCACGGCTCCGGCGCGAATGCCGGTATCGACACTCACAATCAGCGAAACGCCACGCTCCGCCGCTTCGTTGATGATTTCCGAGCGCATGCCATAGCCTTCGCGCAGGCGATGTGGCACGTGAAACTCGCTGTTGCCGCCGGCGAGTTCAATGGCCTTGGTGAGCAAGACAATCGACATCGTCC
>JAYVRS010000320.1:0-2129 GCA_043776185.1 Bryobacteraceae bacterium
TGCAGCGCGAATTGATGCGCAACACGCTGCTCGATGTCTCTTACAACGGCGCCTATGCTTATTTACCGATCTCGCAACGCATCGACTTTTTGCCCGAGCAGTATTGGACCAAGGGCAACCTGCGCGACCAGGCCAACGACAACTTACTCAACGGCAATGTGCCGAACCCTTACACCATCGGCAACCTAAGTTCACTGCGGACCTCTTCGCCGCAGATCTATAACTATATGGCCGGCCAAGGCTTCTTCACGCGGACGGTGATGCCGCTCAACCAGTTACTACGCCCCTATGGCCACATGACCGGCCTGACCGGCGTCCGGCCCGGTGTCGACTGGAAGAGCATTCAAGGTTACAACGTCTATCACGACATGCAGTTACTAGTGGAGCGCCGCTACATGAAAGGACTCACATCCAGCTTCATGTACACTTGGGCCACCTCGAATGTCGCCGACTTCTTCTTAAACGAATTCGACGCCAAACCCACCGAACGAATCAATAACAACGTGCTGCCACATCGCATTGCCTGGACGGGGATCTACGAGACTCCCTTCGGCCGGGGGCGCACTTATCTGAAGCAAGGCGTGCTGGGGCATGTGGTCGGAAATTGGAATGTCAGCGCCATCTACCAGCGGCAAAGCGGCCCGGCCACGGATTGGGGCAATCGCTTCTTCCAGGGTGACGTGGACCAGTTGGAGTCACTCTTTAAGTCCGACCAATTGCGCAGCGGCGACATCCGACAGTGGTTCGATAGCTCGCTCGCTTACCGCGGCACCGGGGCGTTGCCGGCTGGCTTCGTCGGCTTCGACGGACGCGCCGCCAATCAACCGGGCTCCTACCATGTCCGCGTCTTCCCGCAACGCCTGAACTCGTTGCGCGCGGACGGCATCCGCAATTGGGACGTGAAAATCGAGCGGCTGTTTCCCATCAAACCGGAGCGCGGCATCCAGGCTCGATTCTCAGTCGACCTGCTCAACGCGACGAACCGCACCAACTTTTCCGGGCCGCAGGTGGACCCCACCAACTCGAACTTCGGCCGCGTCACGGGCCAGCGCGGACTTCCCCGTGTCATCCAGTTCAACCTGCGCGTTGAGTTCTGATCCGGAGTTAGCTCAAAAAGCCCAGATCGCTCACCGGGAACTTGGACAAGTTGGGGAAGACGTTGGCGATGGCGGCGGCGTCCAAGCCAAACCATTTGGCAAACGTCGCGCCATATTGGTCCAGCGACGTGGACGGAATCCACACGCCTCGGTTCCCGGAGTCATCCGGCCCGCCCAGCGCCATGGCGGGATAGCGGCCATAGAGATTGCCGCCCTTCACTGCGCCGCCCATCACTAAGTGATGGCTGCCCCAACCATGGTCAGTGCCGGCGCCGCTCGGTTGCAGCGTGCGGCTGAATTCGCTCTCCGTAAACGTCGTTACTTTGTCGGCAATACCCAGTTCCACGGTCGCGGAATGGAAGGCGGCCATGGCGTCGGCCAGCTGCTTGAGTAACTGCCAATGCTGCCACGACTGTGATCCGTGCGTATCGAAGCCATCCAGCGAGCAGAAGAACACTTGGCGCTTGAGGCCGATCTGGGGGCGAAGTTGGATGATTTGCGCGACCTGTTTCAGTTGATTCCCAATAGACGTTCCGGGGAATTGCGCGGCCATCGGGGTGCTGGCCGCCAGGCCCTTCAATAGGCCGCTTAAGGCCAATGCATCTTGGCGAACCTTGTTGGCACCTTGCACTAAAGCCAGTCCGCTATCGAAGGTCAGCACCTCCTGCAAGCCCTGCGCGCGGGCTGCCGCGGCACTGGCCGGCCACGGATTCATCCCGTAGAAGCCCATGTCATATCCGGGGATGAGGCTGGCCGATTGCACGGCATTCCCCTTGCAAAACAGCTGTGGCCCGGCCATCGACACGGCTGGCGGAAAGCTGGATCCACCATTCGAACCAGCCACCGCATCGGCCACCCGACCCGCCCAGCCGCTGCCGGACGAGCCATTGGCCTGGCCTGCCTGCATCTGCACAATCTGGTCGGAGTGCGAGAAAAGGTTGGTGGGCACCGGTACGGTGTTGGCCAGAAACTGCGCCCGTGTGGTGGGCTGCACCAGCATGCCCACATTAGCGACGGCGGCGAGCCGGCCTT
>JAYVRS010000321.1:0-2128 GCA_043776185.1 Bryobacteraceae bacterium
ATGCGAGACAAGCTACCAGCCGCAGTGCTCAACCGGCCCAAGCAAGGCTTTGACATCCCTACCCATCACTGGTTTAGAACCGTGCTAAAGCCCTTGTTACTCGAGGCGCTGAGCCCCGCCAACGTGGGCGCCACCGGCCTATTCCATGAACAAGTGCTCGCCAAAACAATTGAGAGACATTTAGACCGGAAAGCGAATCTGGGTTATCACCTCTGGGGGTTACTGACCCTGTTTTTGTGGATGAAGCGATGGAACATACAAACTCCCGGCGTGCAGAAGTAACCGTCGTCCTGGTGGCGGCGGCCATTTACCTCGTCAGCGTGTTGGCACCACCGCACCTGATGGACGATGTGGACGCGGTGCAGGCCACGATTGCCAAGAATATGCTGTCGTCCGGCGATTGGGTAACCGCACGCTTGGATGGCGTCAAATATCTGGAAAAATCCCCCCTCGTCTACTGGATGATGGCGACGTCGTTTGCCGTATTCGGCGTCACCGATTGGGCTGCGCGCTTGCCGATCGTCTTATCGATATTGGCCTTGTGCTGGGTCACTTTTCGCATGGGGCAATGGGCATTTGGCGAGTTAGTCGGTCTTTATGCCGGAATCACCATGGCGACGTCCATCGGTCTATTCCTGTTTACTCGCATCTTGATCCCGGACGTCATTCTTACTCTGACGATTGCGCTAGCCTTATGGGGTTTTCTGCGCGCACTAGACGATGACGAGATCCACCCGCGACGCTGGGCGTGGCTAATGGGCGCATCGATCGGCACCGGCTTGCTGCTAAAGGGATTGATTGCCGCACTGTTCCCCGTCGCGGCGGCGGCACTCTTCTTGCTGTTTACGAGGCAGCTATGGGCGCGTCGCACCTGGCAGCGACTTTTCCCGCTGAGCACACTCGCGATCTTACTGGCCATTGCCCTGCCGTGGCACGTCATGGCGACCCTGCGCAATCCTCCTTACTTCGACTGGACAATGAAGAGCGAACCCGGACACTATCGAGGCTTTTTCTGGTTCTATTTTCTAAACGAGCATGTGTTTCGTTTTTTGAACATGCGCTTTCCGCGTGACTATAACACGGTACCCCGCTATAGCTTTTGGCTGCTGCACTTAGTATGGTTCTTCCCCTGGAGCGGCTGGATCGCGGAGACATTTCGACAGAACTATCGGGCCGGCGATCGGGCCTCCCGGACCCGGCTACTCTGTCTATGCTGGGTGGGCTTTACGCTGATCTTTTTTACGCTCTCCACAACGCAGGAGTATTACTCGATGCCGGCTTATCCCGCAATGGCCCTCTTACTAGGAAGCGCCATCGCATCCAGCAGAAACCAGTGGCCTTCGCGGATCGCGGGAGGCGTTTCGGCGCTGGCGACGGTGGCGATCCTTTTCATTCTAAGCCAAGTTTGGAGTCTTCCGGCGCCGGGCGACATATCGCGAGCGCTCGTTACGCAAGATACCGAAGCTTATACGCTGTCGATGGGCCATATGGGTGATTTGACTCTGCGCTCTTTCGCCTACTTACGTGGTCCGCTGATCATGGCCGGAATAGCCTTTCTATTAGGCACCTGGGGAGCATGGCTTTTGCGCGGGCGGAAGCGGATCTTAGTTTTGGCCGGGATGATGGTGTTGTTCTTAAATGCAGCGCGATGGGCGATGATTACGTTCGACCCTTATCTATCGTCTGCGCCCCTCGCCCAAGTGTTGAAACAGTCGCCGCCGGGAACCCTGATCCTCGATAACCAGTACTATACCTTTTCGTCGGTATTTTTCTATGCGCCAGTCGAGCGGGCATTACTCCTCAACGGCCGTAAGAATAACTTGGAATATGGTTCGAATGAAGCCGCCGCGCCCAAAGTATTCCTTACCGATGCGGAGTTACCGGCGGCTTGGCGAAGTTCGGCGAGGTATTACTTATTCATCGAAAATCCCGCAGTCGAGAGAGTGCGAAGACTCTTGGGAGAGGACTTACACCTAGTGAGGACCATTGGTGGCAAAAGCCTTTACACTAACTTATCAACGAACTGAACCCAAGCTTCCACGATCGGGGCCACGGCTTTGATTGACAGGCTGTGTCCCGTGCCTTCCAGCAGTAGCAGTTGGTGTTTCGCGAATGCGCTCGCGAGCTC
>JAYVRS010000322.1:0-6867 GCA_043776185.1 Bryobacteraceae bacterium
ACTTCCGACCTAGCACGATTTGCCCGCTGGCAGGCGAGAAAAATCTTTTTTTCAAAATTTATGAGATTTTCGGTGAGGCTCAACACACTATTCTACGGAAGCCGATGACCAAAATTCCAAAAACCGACGAATTGTTTGCTTTGCTGCGGGAACTGAAGCGGCCCACATTGCTGGAACCGGGGCAGGAGCCCTTTGACCTGATGTGGGATTCTTACTCACTGACGGAGCGGGCTGGTACGCTCGCCCTGCATGCCTGGAACGACCAACGGAGCGTCGCGCATACGGTGACGTCGTTTGAGCGGGCCGGCAGCGGAAGGGTGAAGCTGGAGTGCCGCGGGCTCTTCGGCAAAACCCGGACGCTGGAAGTGGTGGACCGCGACTCCGGCCTGCAGCGGCACCGGCAGGTGACGGCCGTGCGAACCGTGTATTTGGAGCAACTGCGGCGATCCGTGGCGCGGCGCTTTCCCGGCTGGACGGTGGCCGAGCTAACCACCGGGGCGGACCTGCAGCATAGCCTGTCACCGGCCTATCCACGGGCGCTGCTACGCCGGGGCAACACGGCCTGGGCGGCCATTTTGGCCACGCCGCTCTCCGACGTCGACGCCGTGTTGAGCTTTGGCCTGATCTGGCATGACTACTGTCGCCGCCACGAAAAGAGTGCCGTAGTGGGCGGCTTGGCCATCTTCGTCCCCATGGACCAGCACCTGACGACCGCCTTGCGTTTGCGCTATCTGGACCGCGCGCGATTCGAGCCCGCGCTCTATTGCTATGACGCCGATGGCATGGAGGAGCCGGTTGACCTGCTCGACAACGGCAATCTGGAACGGGCGCTCAATGGTCCATGGACCGAGGCTCGGCCGCGGCAACATCCCGGTCCCGAACGGCGTTTAGAAGACCAGGTGCGGCAACAAATTCAGCTGATTCACCCCAACCTGATGGACCCCGTCTATGGCCAGGTGCCCGCCTTTGCGGCCAATGATCGGGACGTCATCGATCTACTGGCGGCGGAGCGCAGTGGCCGGTTGGCGGTGCTGGAGCTGAAGGCGAGCGAAGATATCCACCTGCCGTTGCAGGCGCTCGACTACTGGATGAGGGTGGATTGGCATGTGCGCCGGGACGAGTTTACGGCCCGGGGGTACTTTCCGGGACGGGCTTTGACGAAGACGAGTCCGCGCCTTTACTTTGTTGCACCCGCGCTTGATTTTCATCCGTCCAATGCAACGGTGCTACGCTATTTCTCGCCAGTGATCGACTACGAGATTGTGGGCGTGGCTCATCCCCGGAGCGGCGTACTCTCAGTCGTTTTCCGGCGGGGAAGCAGGAGCGACGATGAATTTTCTCGGCCAAGTGAAGCAAGCGGTCACGAATCTGAATCCAGGAACAGTGCGGGAATCGGCGGAAAAACCATTCCGCATTGGTTTGCACGCGGACGATGAGGAGTTCTTTCACGCGTTCGAAAGGTACATGCTGCCGGCGACGCTCTCCGCCGATAAGCGGCGGACGGCGGCACATCACGTCATGCGGGCCGCGAAGCACCAGGGGCCCTTCGATATTGAGATCTTCGCTCCGGGCTTAGCCCGCAGCGACCATGGCTTTTACTTCGACGCGGCGAAACCGGAGTCGATGGTGAAGGCCGTGCTCGACGCGCACGACGACTTGGCCCTGGCCTTAGCGCGCAACTTTCCGCCCTTCCGGACGGAGGTTGCTCGCCGCTCGATCCACGCGGTCTCGCGGGAGAATGCCTTGTTCTCGATTGCGACGGCCATCCCGAACATCGCGCCCTTGTTGGGGCTGGGTTGGGCGCTGGGCGAATTCGCCTCCGATACCGCCGTGTTGACCGCCAACCAAGTGCGGCTAGCGTTTCTGCTGGCCGCCGCGAGCGATCGGCCCGTGGGCTACAGCGAACAGCGTGGCGAGATCGCTTCAATCATCGCCGGCGCGTTTGGTTGGCGGGCGATCGCGCGCGAGTTGATCGGCAAGATCCCGCTGGGGGGCGGGCTGATTCCCAAGGCGGCGGTGGCTTATGCGGGCACCTATGTGATGGGCCAGAGCTTTGAGCGCTTATATCGGTCGGGCTATGCTTTTTCGCGGCAGGAGCGAAAGTCGGCTTACGTGGACGCCTATGACCGGGGCAAGGCGATTGTCAGCGCGGTAATGGAGCGTCTGCGTCCGGGGCATGCGTAAGGCGCAAATGGGGGGAGCTACGGAACATTTTGTGCCGCTCATGTTTTATTGTTCAAGCGTTCATGTTGTTGTAAATACTAGGTGAGACGGTAGGGCGTGTTACAGCCTCCCCACCTCTCTAACATTCAGTTCCTTTGGCAGCGGCCCACTGCGGCGCAACGGTTTCGGACGGCGGTGTCATTGCATGGGCACACGCTGCACTCGAAGGAAAGCTTAGGATTCATTCCCCAGATTTGCGGTCCAGTGCCCCTCTTGGGCCATTTTGTTGAACGTCAGCTGTCGCGGTACCGCGAGCTGAACGCCGGGCAGAATCTGGATTTCACCCGCGCTTGGTGGACCCCGCCGCTGGCTCCCGCGCCGGCCTACGAACTCGAGCGGAACCAGATCGAGCGAACGCTGGGTCGTCAGGCCTTGGTCTCGTTGACCGATCACGACACCATCCAAGCAGCGACGCAGTTGCGCGTCCTGCAGCCCTACCGCACGTTGCCGGTGTCGGTAGAGTGGACCGTCCCCTTCAGCGGCACCTTCTTTCATCTGGGCATTCACCAGATGCCGGCCCCCCAGGCGCGGGAGTGGATGCGGGCGATGGAGGCCTTTACCGCTCAGCCGAAAGCCGGGAAGAACGCCGAACGGGAACTGGTGGAATTGTTGGCCTGGTTTCACGCTTCGGCCCAGACGCTGATTGTCTTCAATCACCCTCTGTGGGATGAGAAGGGCGTCGGGCTGGAGAAGCACTGGTTCGCCCTGGGCCGATTGCTCGGCCAGTGCGGGCGGTTCTTTCACGCTTTTGAGCTGAACGGGTTGCGCCCCTGGGAGGAGAACCGCCGCGTGGCCAACTTGGCCGCCGGCTTGGGGTTCCCGGTGATCTCCGGCGGCGACCGTCATGGGCGTGAACCGAATGCCTGCGTCAATCTGACGAACGCTAGCAGCTTCGATCAGTTTGTTTCCGAGGTGCGCGATGGCATGAGCGAAGTGCTCTTTATGCCGCAGTATCATCAGGGCCACACCTATCGCATTTTGGGCAACCTGGCCGATGTGCTGTCCGACGATCCGGAGCATGCGCTGGGCTGGCGGACGTGGAGCGAGCGGGTCTTTTATGAGGACCCCCAGGGGGAGGTCCGTTCGCTGCATCAGTTGTGGGGGAAGCGGGAGCCTTGGTTGATCCAGGCGTTCATCGGGAGTGTCAGCCTGATGCGCCATCCGCGCGTACATGGGCTGGTGAAGCGCGTGTGGGGTGCCGCCCAAGCGGTGTAGGACTTGGATGCCGGATAGCGCGGGAAGTCGAAGCACTTCCGTCGTTTGGCTAGATCGGGGCGCGTGGCGAAAGGCGTGTTTCGCAAGGTCACGGCTGATGCAGATGCCGCGCCAGCGTCTTCTCGGCGGGCTTGCGCAGTAGGAGGAGAGCGTAGTTGAAACCCTCTTTGGCGAGGCGATAAAATGTTGGGGCTCTTGGCTTTGCGATAAGACAGGGATGTGGCGCGAACTCGCCCAACTTCCCGACGGCCGACCAACCGCCCACCATCGTGTCACACCCTCGAGAAAAGCTTCCTGTTCGAATTCCTGTGAACCCCGTCGGTTTGGTTGCTAAGAGTTCGCGCTATCGAAAGATGATCTCCGCGCCGCCGACTCCCTGTTCACCGCAGACGGTATAGAAGAGGTAAACCTTGTCGCCTTCATGAAACAATGCTGGATCCCTGAGTTGCTTGGCTGGTCCGTAGATTTCGCCACTTTGTGAGGGTACATTCGACATTTCGGGGCACTCATACTTGGTCTGCGGCGTCAGAACTTCTTCGTACTCCGTTGCGCGCCATTGGGTCCAGTCACCCATCATGGGAATCGTCGTGTGCAGGATCTTCTCCGGGGCATCTCCGATCGCGGAAAAAAAGACATCAAGGTAGTTCTTGTGCGGCAGTAGTGCGACGTGGCGGACGCGATTGGCATAGGGGCCGTCCCGGAAAGGATTCGAGCCTAGTTCGAAGCTTGATGAAGGATCCTTGGCGCGCAGCAGTTGACCTAAGCGGGCCATGCCGTAAAACTGGCCCGCGCGCTTGAACACGCGGAGGTAACTTTGTTTGGTGATGGCAGGGTGCATCTCATAATTCAGTCCGTCTACAGATTCGGCGGACTGTGTGTACTGGCCGTAACCGTGGGACCGCAGCCATTGCTGAGCGTCCACAGGCGCTTCGGGCCAACGCTGGCCCTGGGTAGAGTAACCATGAACCCACATCACTATTTTCTTGTGTGCGTTGTCGACGAAGAGTTCGGGCGAAGCTACGTGAGTATAAGGTAGGCCACTATTCGGGGGGTCCGGCTGAGGGCGGAAGAACGCAGTCGAGGATACGTTGAGGACGCCTGGTTCGTAGACCTTCCAAGGGCCGCGCAAGGAGTCGGCGAAGGCTAGACGGATGTATTGCCCCTTGTGATGGGCGAAATACATATAGTAGCGGCCCAACGGCTTCTTGACCCAGGGCGGAACCCGAATGATCGAAGGGCCATTTACGTTGTCACCGACCGAAGGGGACCCCGACACGGTTAACAGCGGGTTTTCCGGGAATCGAACAACTGAGATCGCTGCCCCTTGAAGCGCGCTCGTCAGAAGAAATAGGGCAGATAATCTAGAGTGCAGACCCATGGTCGCTATTGTTCCACGTTCGCCCTGGCGGCGCGACGAGTAACGACGTTCGCGAAAGCACGCTTCATTCTAGGCCATTCTATCGCGACCATTCGCAGCGTCAATCTGAAGCGCCACCCGCGCGTACATGGGCTGGTGAAGCGCGTGTGGGGTGCCGCCCAAGCGGTCTAGGATTTCGCCAAGGACTTCGGTGCCGGGCGGCGCAGGACGTCGAAACGCTCTTGCCAGGTGTCGCCGGTGCGACGCATGTGGGCAGCGATCAGACGGTCGAAGCGCGCCCGCTGTTTGGCTTGCTGGGGACGCGTGGCGAGGTTATCCAGCTCGAAGGGGTCTTTCGCCAAGTCGTACATCACCCAGGGCCGGTCCTCGAAGCGGGCGTACTTCCAACGGCTGGTGCGGATGCCGCGCCAGGGGGCGTGTTCATTCGATTCGGTCTTCGTGTAGCTAAGGATGATGGCGTGGTCAGGCAAGGCCTTCTTGGCGGGCTTGCCCAGCAGGTGGGGCGCGTAGTTGAAGCCTTGCGACTTGGGAAGAACCGGGAGACCGGCGAGTCCCAGCAGGGTGGGGGCGACGTCGACGTGCGAGAAGGGGACGTGGCTGACGCCGGGCTTAATTTTGTCCGGCCACGAAATAATGCCTGGAATGCGGACGCTCTCTTCCCAGGGTTTGCGCTTCAGCAGCGTGCCTTGGGAACCGAGCATGTCGCCGTGGTCAGACAGAAAAACGACAATGGTGTTTTCGGGCACGTTGGCCAGCACGCGGCCGATTTGCTGATCGAGGCAGGCGATGGCCGAGTAGTAACCGGCGATGTCGCGGCGGCTGCCGTTGCGGGGAGTCTCGATCCAGTTCTGGCGCAGTTCGATCTTAGCGGGGTTGTGGGACTTCTCGAAGCCCGGCGGCAGCAGGTAGGGGTCGTGGGGCGTGGGGTACCACAGGTGCAGGCACCAGGGCTGGCGACGTTGCGCAGCGGTGGACAGGAATTCGAGGGCCAGGTCGGTCCAGCCGAAGGTGTCGTAACCGGGGATGGCGATCGGCGTGGGTTCGTTGCGGAAGTAGGTTTGCTTGGTGTAGGCGTGGCTGCAGATGTTGCCGGCCCACCACTCGAAGCCGAGCCGGGCGGGGCCGGGCGGGACGAAGCCGGGCAGGCGCGGGCCGCCATGCAGGTGCCATTTGCCGATGAAGCCGGTGAAGTAACCGGCGGCGGCGAGGGCTTTGGGCAGGGTGGGTTGATTCGGGTGGAAGGGGAGGTCGTTGACGGACATGCCGCCGGGTTCGTTGGACGTGACGGCATGGGGATATTTGCCGGTCAACAGCGAAGCCCGCGCGGGCGTGCAGACGGGGCAGTTGGCGACGGCGTCCGCGAGATGCACGCCTTCTTTGGCGAGGCGATCGAGGTTGGGGGTCTTGACTTGGTGGTTGCCGGCACAGCCCAGGTCGATACCGCGCCACTGGTCGGGCATGACGACGAGGATATTGGGTTTGGCCTGGTTTGTTTTGGCGGGGGCGGCTTTGGCGAACGCCAGGGTTGCGAAGAGTTCGCGGCGGAGCATTCCTTCAATTGTATGCCGCCGTCGCTGGACTGTGGCAATCATACGGCATGCGGTAAAATAAGAATTCCATGAGACCATCCCTGAAGGCGGCTGCGAGCATGGTCTGCCTCGCAGCCGCTTTCGCGGCGAGCGATTGGAGCGTCCGTTTCACGGACATCGCGACCGCGTTTGGGCTCACCGGCAAGAACGTCTACGGCGGCGAACTCCGCAAGGACTACATTCTCGAAACCACTGGTAACGGCGTCGCCGTCTTCGACTACGACGGTGACGGCCATGACGACCTATTCTTCGCCAACGGAACCACGCTGAAGGCCAAGCCCGGCGAGGGTGGCCGCCCTCAGCTTTACCATAACGATGGCCAAGGCCACTTTACGGACGTCGCAGCCCAGGCCGGGTTCACCCGCACCGGTTGGGCGCAAGGGGTCTGCGCCGGCGATTATGACAACGACGGGCATCCGGACTTACTGGTGACTCACTACGGCTATAACCGCCTCTATCGCA
>JAYVRS010000323.1:0-6864 GCA_043776185.1 Bryobacteraceae bacterium
GTGTCCTGCATGGTGATGGTGCCCGACGTCGGCCCGCTGCCGCCGTTAGTCACCGTGATCAGGTAGGTAACGGTGCCGCCCTGCTGGAAGGGCCCGCCCTGCGCGATCTTGGTGACCGTGAGATCCGGGGCGACCTGCGTGACGCTCACGGTGACTGATCCGTTGTCGTTCGCGGTGTTCAACTCGCCGCCGCCGGCCACCGTCGCCGTGTTGGTGATCGAGGCCGGGGCATTCGCGGCGATGGTGACATTCACCGCCACGGATGGCGCGCTGCCCACATTTGCCGGAATCGGCGTGCTACGAACGCAGCTCACAAACGTGGTGGTGGACGCCGTGCAATCCCACGTGGATCCGGTCACGGGGAGAACGATCGTCAGCCCCGTGGGCATCGTATCGCTGATAGTGTAGTTGCCGCTGGAAGGCCCCGCGCCGATGTTGTTCACGATCAGGCTGTAGGTGGCGGTTCCGCCCTGGACGAACGTGGAACTGGTGGTCTTGCTGATCGTGAGGTCCGAGGCTTGGTTGATGATGGTGGAATCGGTTGTACTAGCGCCGGTAGCCCCGCCGCCCGAGACCGCTACGGAGTTGACTTGCGGCGACGTGGCGTTGGCCGCCACATCGACGGTCACTGTGATGGGCGGAAGCGATCCGCCGGAAGCTAAGACTGCGGTGGTGGTGCAGGTGCGGGTGGCGACCGTGCAACTCCAGCCGCCGCCGCCCATGGCGGTGACGGTAAGTCCGGTGGGCACCGTGTCCACCACCGTAATGGTTCCCGCCGTCGATCCCGGACCGCTGCTGCCAACCGTGACGGTATAGGCGGCACCGGTCTGGCCCTGGGCAAAGTTGCCGGTGTGGGTCTTGGAAATGGTGAGCACGGGCGCGGTCATAGTGAGGTTCACACACCAGCCGCTGCCGAGCGATCCGCCGCCTTGGGCACCGGCTCCGTCCACCTTGGTCCAGAGAGTCCAGATGCCGTTGGGATTACTGTTGTTAAACGCGGTTCCGAGGGTTACCGCCGAAGCACTGGAGACGTTACTCGTCGGGGCAGGTGCCGCGAAGGTGTCGGTGCCGACCTCGAAGTCGTTCGGGCGGAAGGTTCCCGAAGCGAGCGAGGTCGAGTCCGGAAGCGGATTGGCGGCCGTGCTGTCGAGGACAATGTTCAATCCCGTAACGGCATTCAGGCCGCCGACGTCAGAGAAGGCGATCAGGCTATTGCCGTTCGGGCCCGTCACCATCAAGTCGAGGTCATCTGGGGTTTGGTGCGCGAAGCCGTTGAGTTCGACGGTGACCTTGGACACGGTTCCCGCCAGACCGCTGGCGTTAATGCGCGTCGGATACGGAGATGCAGACACGTTGATGGTGTTGGGGAAGGTGAGCGGCGTGACGTTGCAGAAACGGCCCGCCGAAGGATTCGTGGTGGCGGCATCGACGTAGTGAAGAACCTGCCCGCTGCTGAGGCCGAATAAGCCCGGCGCGCCACTGTAGAGGGCGTCGACGAAGTGGGCGCCCTGGCTGAAGTCCGACTTGGCAAAGGAGGCGATTCCGTTCGAGCCGAGGTTAAGCGGTCCGGCGAGGGTGGTGTTGCCTTCCTTGAAGGTGACGGATCCTTGCGCGTTGACGGGTGCGCTAGTGGTTGCGTTAACGACCAGCGCCGCGACGGTGGTGGACTGGCTCACAGCCGAAGGGCTCGGCGTGACGGACGGCGTGGTGGTGGTGGCGGGGTCGGACGAGGTTCCGACGGTGAGGCACCAGCCGTTGGTGATTTCGCGGGTGCCCACGGGGCCTCCTCCGGCCCAGTTGACGGCATACAAGCTCCACGTTCCGTTCGGGCTCACACCAGGGAAGCTGCTCGTGAAAGTGGCCGATCCAGCGGGAGCTGGGTCGTTATAGGGTGCGGCGGGCGCAGGCGCAACAAAGGTCGCCGCAGTGATGCCACTAGGGCCGGTGATTCCGTGCGAAGGCCGGTAAGTACCCGAAGCGACCGACCCTGAATTCGGTAACGTGTTGCCGGAGGCGTCGTCCAGCTTGATGTTCGCGCCAACAGTTGCACCGTTAGCGTCTGAGATGAAAGCGAACGGGATGAACTTCTGTCCCGTCGGGGAGACCAACAATAGATTTGTGTCTTCGGTGGCCGGGTTGGTGAATCCCTTGAGGTCCATGATGACGCTTTGGGTCACGCCGCCGAGCCCAGTGACGAAGATCTTGGATGGATAGACCGAGGCGCCGGTGTTGATCGTAGTGGGCAGGGTGATCTTGCCGGTATTGCAGAAGACGTTGCCGGTGACTTGCGTGGCGCGGTCGACGGTTTGGGTGATCGTCCCGCTACTTGCGCCGAATCCGGTGGCCCCGCTGTAGTTGGCGGCGATGACGTGTATGCCTTCACCCAGCACTGGGGCGGTGACGCCAGTGGTATTGAAAGTGAAGGATGCTTGGCCACTGCCATTCAGTGTGACGGGTCCGGCGAGAGTGGTAGCGCCTTCCACGAAGGTGACCGTGCCGAGCGTGACCGCATTGCCGCCGGAGGTGACAGTCGCCGTGACTGTGGCCGTGCTGTTGCCGCTGAGAGGAATCTGCACCGGATTGGCGGAACTCGTCACTGCGGTGGTCGTCGCGGCATTGTTGGCGGCGGTGGCGAACAGCAGGTCCCAGCTTGCGAGAGAGCCAGTGTCGGGGCCGGAGCTATCCAGCGCGATATAAAGCTGCCAGGTCCCGTTGGGATTGGCTCCGTTGAATCTAGTAGCGAAGGTGGCGTTTCCGAAAGGCGCCGCCGAATTAGCGGCACTCGCATTAAATCCGGCGGGCGCGGGGAAAAGGTCCTGCGACGCTGCAGCCGATTCATAATTTCTCGGTCGGAAACTGCCAGCGGCGGGAGTGCCTTGGGGAAGGTCAGTGGCCGCCCCATCGCTAATGGTAAAGGTTAGATTGGTGATCGCATTCGGGGCCACATTTCCCACCGTGCCGATGTCACTCCAGAAGACGAAGGCCTGGCCGCTAGGGGAGATCAGCACCATATCCAAATCATGCAGCCAATTATGCGTGAGTCCGTTCAAGCGCACCTGAACCGAGGTGATGGTTCCACTTAGACCACTGACGACATTGTTTGATGGGTACACCGAGGCGGTTTGGGGGCTTGGATCGGAAGCGGTCGTCGTGTTGAGTGTAATGGGCCCAGCCGCGCTGCAGACGATGTTCGGGGATGACCCGGCGCACGCGGCAAAGGCGGCGGAGCTAGTAAAAGCCGCCAACACGAATAGCCGACTGGCCAGGCCGAGGCTTGAGATTCGGTTAATCATGACAAAAACTCCTTGGGGGCTACGCCAAAGCGATTCAACCATAGCAGGGCGGTCGACAAACGGCGAGAGTATTCAGAAAAGCAGAATACCATAGTAATTGGCCGAAGTGAATTATAATTAACAAACTTTAGTCGCACTAATGGCACTGATTGATCGCATATTGTACTTACCGTGGCCCGCTTAGCGCGTTGCGTCCGCAGCGAAATACCCGGTGCCACATCCCCTATTCATCTCTAAATTTCACTGAGTAGTACGTTTACGGCCGAGCTCGAAGAAACGGGGGCCATCGGTACGGGGAATAATCCAACAGTTATTAAACCACTTCGACACACCCGTATGAGATTTACGACATCGGTTGAAAAAGTTCTTGAAAATGACTTCAAGCTCTAGTACTCTCTCAGGGGTAGTGTCTTGGCACGGAATGTGTCCTTCACTATCATGGTTTGGACGTAGGAACTCTGGCCTCCGTCTAGGTCAATATGTCGTCTAGCTCAAAAGATTATTCGTGAATCATGGAGGATTCCCAAATGTCTGAACCGTTCATCGGTCAAGTTATGGTGTTTGCTGGCAATTTCCCGCCGCGCGGCTGGGCCTTCTGCGATGGTAGCCTGCTGGCAATCTCGCAGAACAGTGCGTTGTTCTCGATTCTAGGCACCACCTACGGAGGCGACGGTCGAACCACCTTTGGATTGCCGGATCTCCGCGGCCGGGTGCCGATCGGGATGGGCAATGGTCCGGGACTGACCCCCAGGGTACTGGGCGAACGGGCGGGCGAAGAAAATCATACATTGATCACCAATGAGATGGCGGCGCACTCGCACGTCGTATCGGTCGGAGCGTCTAATGGGGGAGCCACAGGGAGCCGGCCGATTGGCGCAGTGCCCGCCGGGGGGCAATTCTACGATGCGGCGGCGAACGCCGGGGGATCACTCGGGGCCGTAACCTGCGCCAATTCGGGTGGGAATCTGCCCCACAACAACATGCAGCCCTATCTGGTGTTGAACTTTGTCATCGCGCTGGTAGGGATCTTCCCGCCCCGCAATTAGTCTCAAACGAGGAGAATTGAACCCATGGCTGAACCTTTTCTTGGACAAATCCTCATGTTCGCCGGTAACTTCGACATTCGAGGCTGGGCATTTTGCAACGGGCAACTGTTGTCGATCGCGCAAAATAGCGCCCTGTTCTCGCTGCTCGGTACCACGTATGGCGGCGACGGGCAAACCACCTTCGCGCTGCCGGATCTGCGGGGTAGAGCACCACTCCATTTTAGCCCGACTCACCCGGAAGGTGAAGTAGCGGGCGCGGAAAACGTGACCCTGCTGCAAACCCAACTCCCCCAGCATAGCCACGCCGTAAGTGTAGGCGCCAGCAATGCGAGCGCCACGGCGAGCCGGCCCGTCGGGAACGTCTGCGCCGGAGCCACAAAGTACGACGTGGCGGCCAACGCCGGCGGCAGCCTCGGTGCCGTAACCGTCGCGAATACCGGGGGCGACCAGCCGCATAACAACATGCAGCCCTATCTGGCGATCAACTACATCATCGCGCTGGAAGGTATCTACCCGTCGCGCAACTAAGCGTAAGTCCGGAAATCCATCTGCGGCCCTATCGCGAATCCGGCGACCGCGACTTCCTCTTCGAGGTTTTCGCGGTCGCCGGTCCTGCTTTGGAAATGGCCGCCTTGCCGGATTCCCCGGTGAAAACCATGCTCATCGAGCAGCAGTTCCGTGGCTGGTTTCAGGGATATTCCGCCCACTACGGCCTCGAACATTTGTCCGTCATCGAGTCTCCCGTGGGCCAGCGCATAGGCTACATTTGGATGTTTTATAACGGCGATGAACACCGCATCGCCGATCTGGCATTCACCCCGGAGGTCCGAGGCAAAGGAATCGGCAGCGCGCTGGTGAAACGGATTGCCGCGAAGGCCTTCGCCGTGGGATTGCCGCTCCGGGCGAGCGTCGCGAAGTCGAATGAAGGCTCTCTGCGATTCAATCTGCGCCTAGGATACGTGGTGACGAGCGAGAGTCCGACGCATTGGACCATCGAGTGGAAATGCCCGGCGTCAGGGAGCCCGCAGAGCGGCGATCCGTTGCTATCCCAGGAATCTACTCAAGGAAGCTAACGGTGGGTGAGCGTTTCCACCATAACCGCGCCGCATACTTCGCCATCAAATCCAGCGCCTTCCGGAAATCCTGATCATCCCGATAAACCCACTGGCCCTGATTGCCCCGCTGGGTCACGCCATAAAGCTGCTGCGGCCGAAAATCACGAATAGGCCGCATCGCGACCTCCAAAAACAAAAGTCTTCATACCTATAAGTGGATTTCGCGAGCTATTCCTCTCATATATTTTTCAGATGATCGGCCGCCCCAGATGCAAAGCGTAGAGAACCTCTTCACTTACCAGCCAAAAACCCTGACCAGCCACGAACGACAGTGAGCGGGTCCTGCGAACGAACACAATGCCGGACTCCTGCGCTCATACGCCCACCAACCCGCCAACGCCATCACCATTTCGTCATGGCCCGTCCCTGCCGCCAACTTCGCAGCTCCGCCCCGCTGGCTGTTCCGCCTGCATGCGGTATCTGGCTAGACAGCTTCAAGTTCCGCCGAAAAGACATATTCTAAGCGCCAGTAACGGGAAATGTGAAACTCAATCTTCGTCCTTTACCAGCACTTACGTCGGAAACCCGTCCAGGAGCTTTTATCTGTAGGGTAAAGTCAAATCGGATAAGCAGAAATGTCATATCAACCCACCTGCCGTTACGCTTTCCTGCCCGATCAAGCTTACTCCGCCTACTCCCGCCCTCGCCGCGATCATGAAGATGGATCCTACGAAATCCACCTCATCAAATCCGGAAATCCTTCTTACATCCTCGCGGATTTCGAAGCGTGGCCTATTTACTACAACGCCATCATGAAAATCCTCATCCAGCACCCCGATGTCCACGACGCCGCCGTCGCCGCAGCCAGGGAAATCAGGCAAAAACTCAAAGGCCTGGAAAACCGCGACATCCCTCCTGGCTCCCGCCCCATCGTGCGGGGCGGGTTTTAACCCGCCTGGAGCTTCTGCTCCAACGCCCAATCATCACTTCTCGACACAATATTCGCTGCCTAAACCAGCCGCTCGAAACATCCGTGACAACGAAAATCAAAATTGTTCAGTCAACCAAATCAAACAGTTACACAAAATACTGACCCTAGTAGTTTGGAATCAAATAGTAACCTTGATATCAGGCCCTGTCCACGGCCAACCAACAACACGCAGGCCGCAAAACCCAGCGTTCGAACGGGAGCTCAATCATATGTCGCGCAAAACATCTCAGAAGCGCATCGAAGCCAACCGCCGCAACGCCCAGCAATCATCGGACCCCGCACCGCCGCAGGCAAAGCCAAGTCAGACATCAACTCCACCAGCCACAGCTTCAGCAGCCCAAATATGAACCCCGTCGCCGCCGGTTGCTTCCTGCACACCGAAGACGACAATCAATTCCGCGGCTTACTCAACGAATATGTGGTCACTTACAACCCGCAACACCCCGACGAGCTCGACTTACTCACCGAAGCCGTCTTCG
>JAYVRS010000324.1:0-2125 GCA_043776185.1 Bryobacteraceae bacterium
CGGCTCTCGGCGGACTTGCCAGGCAAAATTGAGGCGCCGCCATACCCGCCCTTCAGCGCGGCCGCACCATCGTCCAACCGGAAGCCACTCTGCTGCATACCCGCGCCGTGGCAGCCCTGGCAGTTCCGCTTCAGCAGCGGTTGAACGTCGCGCGTAAAATCGATTTCCGCAGTCGCGGCCGGCGGCAAATCCGGCGTTTCTGCCGCGAAGGCGGCGAACAGGAGGTAAGTGATGGGGCTCATCGCAGTCTTTCTTCCTTCATGGTATCGCCATCGTTAGGCCGCTATCATCGAGAGATGCGATTTTCTCTGGCCCTGATTGCCTGTACCGCGTTCGCCGCCGATCGGGTGGTGCTCGATGCCCACAACTGCTATCCCTACGACGGCAAGTATCAAGACCGCATCGAGATCGCCCTCAAGACCGGACTGCCCCTCGCCATTGAGCAGGACCTGGCTTGGTACGTCGACCCAGCCACCGGCCAAGGCCGCAGCCTCCTCATCCACGGCGACAAGCCCAATGGCCGCGAGCCCAACATGCGCGACTATTTCTTTGAACGAGTGCGCCCCATCGTCGAACAGGCGCTCAAGGATAATAAGCGCGACCAGTGGCCGCTGATCACCCTGAACCTCGACTTCAAGTCGGATGAGCCCGCGCACCATCAGGCCGTGTTGAAACTGCTCACCGAGTATCAGGCTTGGCTCACCAGCGCGCCCCGCACCGCGACGCCCGTCGTGCGTGCTCCCCTCGACTGGAAGCCCATTCTCGTGCTCACCGGAGCCTCGCTGGTACAGCAGAAGACCTTTCATGATGACGTGCCCGTGGGTGGTCGCCTGCTTCTCTTTGGGGCCGGCACCGTGGTGCAGCGCAGTAGCGAGTTGACCTTTGTCGACCAGCTGCTTCCGAATCCGGCTGGCAACTACCGGCGTTGGCTCAATGCGCCCTGGGCCATTGTCGAGCTGGGCGGCCAAACGAAGGCGGCGGACTGGTCAACTCAAGATGGCCGCCGGCTCGAAGCCATCGCGCACCGCGCCCATCAGCTGGGCTATTGGATGAGGCTCTATACTTTGAACGGCCACGAGCCCAAAGTCGGAGCCGACGCTGGCTGGTCACGCGGCTACAATTTTGGCTCCCTCGCCGAGGCCAAGAAGCGCTGGAAAGCCTCGGTTGCCGCGGGCATCGACTACCTTGCCACCGACCAATACGAAGAGTTCGCCCCCTTCGTCAAGAAGCGCAAGAAGGCCAAGATCCCTTTGCAGTAGCCCGGGCAAGGAGCACCCTCCATCACCCTAGAGATTTTTATTAATTATTTGTCGCGCCTACTCTGTGGTCGGCGACGGCGAAAGCGCGCTTCTAGCTCTCTTGGCGGCGAAATGGCGAGTTTTGGGCCCAAACCTCAGGTGTTCGCCTGAGCCGCTGGGGCCGCAATCGGGCTTGGACTAGGGTAGTTGACCGATGATCGCCTTAGTCCTTTCCTCACTTGTTTGGGCGGCCCTTCTCTGGCTAAATCAAGGAGGAGAGAGGGAGGGATTGTGGCCAATCTAAGGAAAACTATCACCATTAACGCATCGCTGATCGTAGTGATGCTGGTGCTCGCCATTGGACATTGGAAGGGGCAAGGCCGCCTCATGACGAACGTACGCCGCATGGAGGCCCAGGCCAGTGAGGTCACCCGGGCCAACCCCGCCAACGTCGTCGCCCCCGGTTCCGCACTGGTAGCCGTGTTTTTTGCTTGGAGGTCGTTTACGGGCTACCGGCGGCGGTGCCAGGGCTAGGGAACCCGCCGCACACACCAGGACGCTATCCTGGAGTTTGAGCCCCGACGGAATCTTCCGAGCACTACGTCATCGCAACTTCAGCATCTACCTGTCCGGACTCGTCCTTTCGCTCATCGGCACCTGGATGCAGAACACGGCCCAAGCTTGGCTCGTTTACCGGCTTACCAAAAGCGAAGTGCTGCTCGGGACAACCTACTTCGCCAGCCACGTGCCGGTGCTGCTCCTCGGCCCCGTCGCCGGGCTCGTCGCCGACCGCTTCGCGCGTCATCGCATCGTCACCGTCACGCAGACCCTGTTCCTACTGCAAGCCTCGCTCTTGGCCTGGCTCACGCTCAGTGGACGAATCACCG
>JAYVRS010000325.1:0-2123 GCA_043776185.1 Bryobacteraceae bacterium
AGCGTGCGGCGGAAATATTCGTGCCGGGGGTACGACATAAACGAGCGTGAGTCGGTTAACATGCCCACAAATCGCGAGAGCAGACCACAATTGGATAAAGCATTCATCTGCCATTCCATCGCTTCCTTCTGATCGAGATACCACCAGCCGCTGCCGAACTGCATTTTGCCAGCGATCTTACCGTCATGGAAATTCCCCACCATCGTGGCCAGCGCATAATTATCCGCCGGATTCAGGTTGTAAATCACCATGCGCGGCAAACTGCCCGCGCGGTCGAGGGCATCGAGATAGTCGCGTAACATCTCCATCTGCGGCCAATCGCCAATCGAATCGAAACCCGTATCGGGCCCGACCTCGGACAGCGCGCGTGAACTCGCCGCCCGCAAGGCACCCAAGTGGATCTGTTTGGTAAAGCCGGCCTGGGCGTCCAATTGCCCAAAGTAGAACATCAAGTAACTTGCAAATTCCCGATGCTCCTCCGCTGTCGCCACTTGTCCAGACCGCGCCCGTTCAAAGATTCCCTTGGCGGTAGACTTCGGGCAAGGGGATCCAAAGCAATGGTTCAGTCCATGATCCGACAGCCGTCCTCCTATGGCCGCGAACGCCGCGTGCCGTTTGCGGATCGCCTGCAAGAAACTGGACAGGCTGGTTACCTCAATTTCCGCGGTGGTCTCCAGCTTCGCGATCCAAGCGTTCCACGCCTCAGGCTGATGCACCATCAGTGCCTTGTCCGGTCGAAACGTCGGATACATCTTCGTCGGCAAAGCACTGCCCGCCGCCAACGCATGATACTCCAACCCATCCGCCGGATCGTCCGTGGTGCAGACGGCCCGCACGTCGAACTTCTTCGTAATACCCCAAGCCGTTAAGTCACCGGCTAACTGCTCATTCGCTCGATGCCAAATACTCTCGGCGGTTGTTTCATCGAGTAACTCGGTGATGCCGAAATAGCGCGATAACTCCAAATGCGTCCAATGATAAAGCGGGTTGCGCAGCGTCTGCGGCACCGTTCGCGCAAAGGCGAGGAACTTCTCGTAAGGCGTCGCATCGCCGGTGCAGAACCGTTCCGCGATTCCATTGGCCCGCATGGCCCGCCACTTATAGTGGTCGCCTTCCAGCCAAATCTCAAACAGATTGGCAAAGCGCCGATTCTCGGCCAGGTCCTTGGGCGGCAAATGGCAGTGGTAATCGAGAATCGGCTCATTCTCGGCGTAGTCATGGAAGAGGCGCCTAGCCGCAGACGTCTCAAGCAAAAAGTCAGGGTGAATGAAAGGCATCGCCTTCAACATGCTACCGCGATCCGCTGAAAGGGACGTGGACCGGCAATCAATGAGCGGTCCCTCTCGATACGCCGGGTTCTAGTATTCTAGAGGCCGATGACGATTGTTGACCATTTGGCTTGTTCTTACACCGGGACCCGCTATGAGGCGGGGAAGTTGCACAACTTGAGTGCGGAGGGTTGGCCGCTTTTGGTGCGGTATGACTTGGCGAAGGCGCGGGAGAGTTGGAATCGGGAGTGGATTGCGGACGGTCCGCGAAGCATGTGGCGGTACGCGCCGGTGTTACCGGTGAAGAACCCCGCCAACATCGTGTCATTGGGCGAGGGGTGGTCGCCGTTGGTGCGGACGCCACGATTGGCCAAGTCATTGGGCTGCGAACAGCTTTGGGTGAAGGACGAAGGGATCAACCCGACGGGGAGTTTCAAGGCACGAGGGCTCTCTTGCGCGATTTCGATGTGCAAGGAGCTGGGCGTGACGAAGGTGGCGATTCCCTCGGCGGGGAACGCGGCTAGCGCGATGGCGGCCTACGCGGCGGCGGCCGGAATGGAGGCGCATATCTTCATGCCGCAGGACGTGCCACAGGCGAACTACATCGAGTGCAGGGCGTTTGGGGCGCAGGTGACGTTGGTCGACGGGCTGATTAGCGATTGTGGGCGCATCGTGGCGGAGCGCAAGGACGCCGAGGGTTGGTTCGATGTGAGTACCTTGAAGGAGCCTTACCGCATTGAAGGCAAGAAGACTATGGGGTACGAGTTGGCCGAGCAGATGGGCTGGACGTTACCCGATGTCATCTTCTACCCAACCGGGGGCGGCGTGGGGATGATCGGGATGTGGAAGGCGTTT
>JAYVRS010000326.1:0-2122 GCA_043776185.1 Bryobacteraceae bacterium
CTTTGCGAAGTGTTGGCCAAGGAGAAATACGCCGGAGAAGTTACCCGCCTCGCCAGCCACGATACCCTCACCGGGCTGTACAATCGCGCTTCCCTTTCAGAGCGTCTGGAGGCCGCCCTCACCGACGCTGAGCGCCGGAACGGCTGGGTGGCGGTGCTGTTCATCGATCTCGACAAGTTCAAAGAAGTGAACGATGTCCGCGGGCATTTCGCCGGGGATCAGGTTTTGCAGACGGTCACCGGACGCCTGCGTTCTCGGCTGGGCCCCAACGCCGATTTAGCCCGATGGGGCGGCGACGAGTTCGTGGTGGTGCTGCGGAACCTCACCAGTCAAGCCGTCACCAGTTGTGATGGCACCGAGGCCCTGGAACTCGCCAATGCGCTTTGCGAGTGCCTAGCCGAGCCGATTGACATGGAGCCGGAGGCAGTCAAGATCGGGGCGACGATCGGTATTGCTCTTTATCCGGAACATGGAAAAACGCAAGACGCCCTCATCCGAGCCGCCGATGTGGCCATGTACCAAGGCAAGCAGGACCGCTCGGCATCCCGCATCCGCATGTTCGACCACGCCCTCGCCGAAGACCTCTCCCGCCGCCATCGCTTTGCCCAGTCGCTGGGGCGCGCGGTGGCTGAGAATGCGTTATCCGTCCTGTTTCAGCCCATCGTTCTGGTGCCGAATGGACAGTGCGTGGCGCTCGAAGCGCTGGTGCGCTGGAGACATCGCGATTTGGGCGTTATTCCCCCCAGCGAGTTCATTCCCTTGGCGGAACGCTCCGGCGACATCGTCGCCATTGGACGCTGGGTGCTGAACGAAGCCTGCCGCATCGCCGTCACTTGGCCCAGCCGGCCCGGCGAGGATCCCCCGGCCGTTTCAGTAAACGTTTCCACCGCCCAAGTCTCCGCCGGATGCCTGGTGGAAGACGTCACCGAAGCCATGCGTCGATCGGGACTGCCGGCCCGGCGACTGCACATCGAGCTCACCGAAAGCCTATTTGCCGGCAATCAGGAGTTGGTGGGCCCCACGCTGCAGGCGCTGCGCGCCATGGGCGTGCGGATTTCGCTGGACGATTTCGGCACCGGCTTCTCGTCGCTGGCCTATCTGCGTACCTTGCCCGTGGACACCATCAAGATCGATAAGTCCTTTGTCGACGATATCGAAGGCGAGTCGCGTTCCATTGTCACCGCCATCGTCTCCATCTCCCAGGCCATGGACTTTGACCTGATCGCCGAAGGCGTCGAAACCGAGAGGCAGATGGCCATCCTTATGGCGATGGGCGTCTCCGCGCACCAAGGCTACCTTCTGGCGCGACCGCTGCCGCCCGAGGATATCCCTTCCTGGTTGTCCCAGCCGGCGTTCGATCGCGAGTACCAAGTGCCGATGGCCGGGTCTGCTGACGGAACGGGTATGCGCGCCCTGGCCAAAGCCCTCCAGGCTCCGCTGGCCATCCGGCCCGCGAAGGCTCCACCTTCCGTCCCCTCTTGAATCACTACCCCGGCCCGTCAGGCACAACCGCCTCGGGAGGGGATACAACCTGGGGTGCGGAAGCGGGCCAAAGCGGTCAGCAATCCCGAAAACTCCCCGATTTGGGTGAGTTCTTTCCGACGCAAATTTGGCCATACTCATGACGTGGCAAAAAGACCTAATCTGGCGGTGCTGGCGCGAATGAGCAAGAACATTTTGCTAGTGATGGGGATGACGGCGGTCGCTTGGCTAGCGTCCTGCAGCCAAGGCGAGAAGACGAGCCAGAGCATGGCGAAACCGCTCGCGCCTAACCAGCCGGGACAAGCCGTGATCGCCGCGGACTCGCCACAACTGACGCAGATCCGCGTCGAACCCGTCCAAATGAAGATGGTTCCCGTGGACACCGTTTCGTCGCCCGGCAAGGTGGAAGCCAACGCGAATCGTCTAGCCCACGTCACGCTGCAGTTAACCGGGCGCGTGACGGCGGTTTATGCGAAGATCGGCGATTTTGTCCGCCAGGGGCAGCCCTTGTTGACCGTGGAAAGTGCGGATGCCGATTCGGCGGTGTCTACGTCCTTGCAGGCCCAGGCCTCGGTGACCCAGTCGAAGTCGGCGCTGGCCAAGGCCCAGTTGGATCTGAACCGGCAAAAGGATCTCTTTG
>JAYVRS010000327.1:0-2117 GCA_043776185.1 Bryobacteraceae bacterium
CGATGAGAATCCTATTCGCCCTCGCCTTTGCCTCGCTGCTGCCCGCCCAAAGCTGGACCTCGCTCTTCGACGGCCGCACCCTCACTGGTTGGGAGGCGCGCACCACGTCAGCCTCGCCCGCCACCGGTGACTGGAGCACAGCCGAGGGCACGCTACTTTGCGGCGGCGGCTCTCCCGGGTGGATCGCCACTAAAGACACCTTCCGCGACTTCCGCCTCCAACTCCAATTCCGCGGGGCCGCCACCGTCAACAGCGGCGTCTTTCTTCGGTCGCAGAAAGAAGGCGAGCCCCACGTCACCGGCTACGAGCTCCAAATCTGGGACATGCAGCCCGCCGGCTACCTCACCGGCAGCCTGGTCGGCAGCCTTAAAGCCTCGCCGACCAAGATCAAAGCCGACCAATGGAATCGCTACGACATCACCGCTCGCGGCGACCACTTCCTCATCAAACTCAACGGCCAAACCGTGCTGGATGCTCACGACCCGAAACATGCCTCGGGCGTCATCGGCCTGCAGTGCCAGCCCAAACAAAAGATCGCCTTCCGCCAGATCCGCATCCAGGCCCTGAAATAGCTATGGCCGGCAGTAGTAGCCCTTGCGCGACCGCACCCGCAAATCTTTACCGGCCGTCACGTCGAGCCCATGAAATGCGCCATCGCAGGGGACATTCTGCGGCGAAAATCCGATCAGGTAAAGTCCGCGCAGTTCGGCCTCGATTTGGGCAAAGATCTTTTCCGGCGAGCGCTTGTCGAGAAATGCAGCTCCGCCGGTATCGTCAGCCAAATACTTGAGGTCGTCGCGATTTAAGCCGGACTTGGCGATGCGCAATGGCCCGGCAATCCCGATGCTCGATTGTTCGCCCTTCACGCCAATCGAGTAGACGGCCGTCTCGGCTTCTTGCGCGGCTTGAATGGCATCGTCCAGACGTCGGTCGCCCCCCGAGTCCACCCCATCGGTGAGCACCAGGAGCGCCTTCCTTCCCGGCACATCCTGCATCTTCATCGCAGCCGCATACACCGCGTTCCAAATGATGCTGCCGCCGCAATTGCGACGAGGGCGACCGGCACTAGGGGGAATACACTCCGGACCGAGAGGCACGCCACGGTCTCTCAAACGGTAGTCGACATCGTCGGCCAGCACGCTGGCTTGGTCAGTGAAATCTCGCAAAAGACGGACGTGCGTGGCCACGCTGACGAGAAATGCGCGGTCACCGGGCCGTAGCACTTGCTTCAGGAATTGGCGGATGGTGGCGCGATGCTTGGCCAGATTCCGCATTTGGGAACCGGAGACGTCCACCACCAAGCCCACGGTAAGCGGCAGGTCATTTTCGCGCCAGAAGTAACGGACCTCCTGCGGAACGCCGCGATCGCGGAGCTGAAAGTCCTTTTGCGTGAGGCCGGTAACCACTTGGCCACTACCGCGGATCACCGTGCAGGCGACCCTTACCAGCCGCACGTCCACCGATATCGTGGCCCCATCCTGGCCGCCCAGCAGCAACCCGCCAATCACGAAGGTAGAGAGAAATCGCTTCACTTGCGGTACCTATACGATAATCGAAAGGTAGCCAGCCGATGGACCTAAAGCAGACCGTTAACCTCCCAAAGACCGATTTCCCGATGAAAGCCGACCTGGCGCAGCGCGAACCGCTGATGCTGGCCCGCTGGAACGCCGACGGCCTCTACGCGCAAATTCGCGCGGCGCGCGCCGGACGCCCCCGTTATGTGCTCCACGATGGACCGCCCTACGCCAACGGCAACATCCATCTGGGCCACGCCTTCAACAAGCTGTTGAAGGACTTCATCATCAAGAGCAAGACCATGGCCGGCTACGACTCGCCTTATGTGCCGGGTTGGGATTGCCACGGCCTGCCCATCGAGATCAAAGTGGATTCGCAACTGGGCTCGAAGAAGGCCCAAATGACCACGGCGCAGATCCGTCAAGAGTGCCGCAAGTACGCCGCGAAGTTTGTCGACTTGCAGAGTAAAGACTTTCAGCGCCTGGGCATTTTAGGTCGCTGGGAAAAGCCCTATCTCACCATGGACCCCGAGTATCAAGGGGCCATCGCGCAGGCCTTCGTCGACTTCCTGGACCAAGGCTACGTCTACAAGGGCTTGAAGC